>JALOTP010000077.1 GCA_025457865.1 Thermoplasmatota archaeon
CGTCAGAGCCAGAGCGCAGAGCTTGAACATTCACGGTGGTTTGGGTTATTCCTCTTTCAGATTACCCCCAATAGATAACTGACCCGGTCGGTGTCATGACAGTACCTTCAGAGGTCCTAACCGTACCGCCCAAAGTGAACTCCATAAGGTCTGCCGAAGACCCTGATATTGCTCATTCCAACGCCCAATGGAGGACCGTGGTCATTGGATGGGACATGAACCAGGTGAAATTCCTGAACGAGAAGGTCAATCTGGTCGCATCCATCCTGAAATGGTTCGACTGGAAGATCAATGTGGGAAGGGACCTTGCCATAACCAAGATGGAGCTTTCCATCCTGACGGACACCGGGAACCCTATCCCTGCATTGAGGTGGGCCAAGGTCAAGATAGACGGCACCAATCTGCCCAAATACCTCGATACCATCCTCATAGAGGCAACCGTACGTAACAATGGTCCGTCCTCGGAATCGACATCGGCCATCTTCTACGTCACTGGTCCGGATGGGATCGAACTACCGGTCGCAACAGGCATTCCGGACCCAAGGACAGGACTGCCCGAAACCCAGAACATCCCCGTCCCATACAATAATCCGACCGACATCAACGGCATTCAGAAGGATGGTGGCGAGGTCACAATTTACAAATTATGGCTGGCCGTAGGGGTCGGAAAATACACGTTCAAGGTCGTGGCCGATCCGTACCATCTTATACAGGAGATAAGCGAAGAGAACAACGATATCACCTATTCCACATCCACCCAAACATCGTTCGTGACTCAGAACAACATCCTGCTAGTGGACGATGACGGGTCTTTGGACAACTTCGACCTCGCAGACCCAATAACATCCGCGGCTTTGACGGCCGATCCAACAAAGGAGATAGTCTATGCCTTCGGAGAACCCAATGTACCATTCGACAACACACTGACGAACCTGGGCTACGATCACGAGGTCCATACGGTAAAACAGAAGTACAGCTCCATCACCTCTTCATGGGACTTCAACTCCGGTCTGAGCTTGCTTGACCTCAAGAGATACAACTCGGTCATCTGGGTGACAGGCGATGCCGGTAACAGGGGTCTGACTTTCTTGGAAACCCTCACCAAGGACGATATGGTCGAGCTCTCAAAGTATCTCAACGGTCAATACTCCGAAGCGAACTTCCTACCAACCACCCATCACGAGAACCTCATGATCGTTGGAAGCGATTGGACCTTTGAGCTTAACACCAATAAAGCTGAAGCATTGACCTCCATAGGGATCACCATAGGAGATTTCATGGACACCTATTTGGGTATAGACCCGAACTTTGCTCCTACGACAGGGCTCAACAGGCAGAGCATCTACGGTGCCAGGTCCGGAGAATACATATCTGACATCTATCTGGGCCTTGAGTACCCGAATACACAGTTCGATAGGAGCTTCAGATGGCGGACCATGCAAAGAACTACAGCGGACCCATTCCAGGACATAGAGATCGGACTGTACGCCTATGACCCGGTCGCTCCAGCATCGAACATGGTAGCCATCCAGTTCGAGACCGCAAGGAACGTTGTCCCATACAACTACTTCAGGACCATATCCCATAGCTGGCAGATGTGGAATGCAAAGTACAATACAAGGGAAACGGCCCTGACAGAGCTCGTCTATATGAGCCTTCACTGGTTCAACACACCCGAGGACCAGCCCGAGCTGATGGGAAGGAACATAAAAATTAACTTCGAGAACGATAACCCTGTCCTAGGCAACTCATATCTTGTCAAGGTGGAGATAGCGAACATAGGTGGCGCTGGCGGCGGCGGAACGGTCAGGTTCAGCGACGGTTCCACGCTCATAAAGAGCGAGAACATCTACCTCGGTCCTGACAAGGCAACAACGCTAGAGGCCATCTGGACACCTCTCTATGCGGGACTTCGGACCTTCCAGGTCTATCTGGACTACTACGACGATGATGATGAGGTCTTCGAAACCATAAACAATGTACCCAGGCTTACAAGGGAGGTCTATTTCTTCTGGGACGATCTGGAGGGAGGGACCGGGAACTGGGACACTGATTCGACCGTCGCGATGATAAACGGTGAGGGGAGGCTCGATTACATGGAGGAGCCGACCACATCGAACATTGAGAAGGACTGGGGGGATATGAGAGGGTTCAATAAGAACAACGCCGTGAACAACCCAGTGGTTGCAAAGGAATATTCCAGCTCCAACATCAGCTTCATGATGCATGAACCCAACGCCGAGATACGGTCCCCGATCGATGTTGTAATGGTCGTCGACACCTCTGGTTCCATGGCAGGACAGAAGATAATAGATGCAAGGACGTCCGCCAAGACCTTCGTGGACCAGATGGGCGATTACGACAGGGTAGCTCTATATCGGTTCAGCGTAGGCGGCGGTTACGAGGACCCTTGGAGGGTGCTGGACCTTACATACATGACAGCTGCCAACAAGGTCACGACCAAGGCACTGATAGATACATTCCCCGCAAACAGCAATACACCTATATGGGATACGATAGGGAATGCCATACAGTATTCAGTATCCAATCTCCAGGCAGGACGGACCCCCGCGGTCGTGGCGTTGACCGATGGTGATGATTGGGGGAGCGAGGGAAGGGAACACGGGTCCGAGACATATGCTCCCGGTTCGGAACCAGGTCAATCTCATATGATCACTACATGGGGAAGGCAGGACCTGACGGGATTGAGATGGGGTGACCCTGAAAAACAGTACAGGAACCAGGACGGAACCGCCAATCACGACATCCGTCGGTGCTACTCTGCCGGTGTATATACCTGGCAGGCATTACAGAACGATCCCCATGAAACGAGAACTGGACTGATCCATGCACCCGTTTATGTGTTCTCCATAGGTCTCGGGATAAGCCCGAGGGATGCTGCCTACGTCAACGGTGGTTCGACACCACCGAGCCAACCATGGTCACCGTCCACGACCGAGTACGACCTATGGCAGGTCGCCCACACTTCCTCGTTCAACAGCTTGGGCCGTGGAAAATACTATTTCGCTCCGACCTCGAGCGAGCTCCAGACCATATATGATGATATCTTCAAGGAGATACAGGACCTTGCCCAGCTAGCTACAAGGGGCGACACCAGGGCACCGTTGGAGACCCTATACTACAAGCTGGACGAGGGTGCTGGTCCATTTGCTAACGACGCTTCGGGAAATGGCCTCCACGGAACTGTGGCCCAACCTCTCCAATGGACCGGGGGGCTCATAGGCGGAGGTGGTCTTGATTTCCAGAGCAACAATATGGTAACGGTCGCCGATTCTCCATTGCTCAATACTTTGGACATCTACAAAAGGAGCTTCTCGTTCTGGATCAAGGCGGACGATGTCGTGACCAGACAGGTCATCTACAGACAGGGGACGAGCGCGGATGGAGGGTTCGTGATCTACCTCGATAACTATAGGATCTATGCAGGGTTCTGGGCAGACGATATTACAACTACACACATAAGCATGCCCTTCAGGGATACGCTGGACTGGCATCATGTAGTGTTCACCTTCGATTCCACCTTTGGGGCCGAGGTCCTATTCCTCGATAACATCCCCTCAGCAAGCGGTGGTATGACAGGATACGTTACCAGCGACGCGGGTGATGTCCGTATAGGAAGGAGCGGGATCTCCACAATATATCATTCCGGGACCGTTGCAAACGATTATTACCTGAACGGTGCTCTGGACGACTTCAGGATATTCAATGTTGGATTGGAATCGGGCGATATCAAGGAGCTCTATGAACAGGGGCTCATAGACAAGAACGGACTTAGGGCGGAATACTACTCCTTTGCAGGTGGTACACCAAGCTACACTACGCTCCTGGCCATCCAGTTCGAGAACAATGTTGATTACAACTGGGCAGGAGGCAATTTAATATTGACCAACAATGACCGTGTGGTCGTAAGGTGGACCGGCTATATCGTTCCGCTCTTCACTGAGTCTTATACGTTCTATGTCAACGCCGATGACGGGGTAAGGCTGTTCGTGAACGATATCAGGATCATAAACTCATGGACCGATGGGGCAAGTGAGAGAACCTCCTCAACGATCATGTTGACAGCAGGGAACAGATACCCGATCGTTCTGGAATATTACGAGATGACGGGGAATGCCCGCTCGACCCTGAGCTGGGCAAGCGCAAGCCAGGTCAAACAGGCGGTCCCTTCCTCACAGCTCTTCCTCAGCCAATACTCGACCACCGGAGGAGGAGGAGGCGGAGGGGGCGGAGGTGGTTCGGATGTCATCGACCCGAAGAACCCATGGACCGATGGGAGCTCCATAAACGACGATAAATGGCTCATCACAAAGCCCATCGACCTCAGGAACGTTGACGAGACCTTGCTCTCGTTCTACCAGAAGTACAATCTCAAGGTAGGTTCGAACGGCGGTGTGATCCAGATAGGGACCGCTGTGAGCGACCTTACCCCTAACGGGGCCTACAATTACAAATATATCCAGCCGGACCAGCCCTACACCGGGAATACGCTCACGAGCCAGTGGTCATCGAACCTCGATGATTACGGAACGCCCATGAGATGGGCATGGAACGGTAAGAGCGGCGGCGGAACAATGGATTGGGACTACATAACCGTCAATCTGAACAACTTCGTGGGCCACTATGTGAGGATCAAGTTCCTCTACATAGCCAACTACGGAGGCACCGGCTATGGCTGGATGATAGACGATGTTAGGGTCACGGTCTCTTCCAGGGTCCACAGCGCCGTGAAGAACGACACGCTCGACAACTGGAACATAAAGGTCACCGATGATAAGGATTCCCTACCCACGCAGGCCTGGTTCTGTGGCGACGACGCCCACTACGGAGGCGACTTCAAGAACGGTATAGACAATTCGCTCTATACCAGGCCCATAGACCTGACCAATGCCAGGACGGCCATACTCTCCGCTGACCTGAAGTTCAACATACAGGAAGCGGCGGGAAGGCCCCCCGACGGGTTCAGGGTGGAGGTCTCCACCGACAACGCCATAAAATGGATCCCCTTGAGCCTTGGCGTAAGGACATCCTGGGGCGTCTCCGGCTCCCAGGCGGATATAACCGATGGTCTCCTTGACGGGAAATCGTTCACCGGCCTCCCATCCGGCAACGGCTGGGTCAGGATAGAGACCCTTGCCAGGGTCATAGTGAACCTGGACGGGTTCATAGGGAACACCGTCATACTCAGGTTCAGGGTCGTGACCAATATAGACAATGTCCACTACGAGAACGGGCTTTCCATGCGCGGCCTCTATCTGGACAACATCATAATCTACGGCGAATCACTGGAAGGCAGCAGGGGTGAGGCAGATCCCATCATGCAAGAATACCTCAAGAGGGTGCAGGAGAACGACGTCCCGGTGGAACAGGGCACATCGAGCGAAGCGAAGGTCAGCAGTAACGCTGCGGCTGGACCGACGGCCCCGGCACAGTTGAACGATAGGGTGCCCAGAAAGGACAGCTTCTTCACACCACTTTTGGTCGTACTGCTCCTTGTGATATTCTCCGTGATCGCCATCGGAGCGGCGGCCTATATATACATAAAGAGGAAATAGACCCGATAAGGCCATAAATAGACCCGAATGGATGAGAAACGATGAGAAGTACGTTCAGGGACGACAAGGGGGATGCCGTCATGGTAACGGCGACCCTGCTCCTTTCCATAGCCCTTGCTGTAGGGGGGAGGCTACTCCTTGACTACGGTGAGATCCAGGGTAAGGAGCTCGACATGGAGCATTCGACCGATGTCGAGGATTCCATGGTGAGGTCCAGAGCGGCAATGCTAGCCCTCCTGACCAAGGAGGACACGGTCACCACATTGATGACAAGGGTCACTCTCGGAACGCCCGGGAACCCTTACCTGGCCGTGGCAAGGTCCTCAGGGAGCCTAGAATACGACCCAACACCCTCCCAGTTCCAGCTGCAGATCGTCGTCAAGAACCTTGGTGCGGAGAGGATAGTGAATACCTTGAACGGCGTCCTTACCTTCCAATCCAACAATTACTACTACCACGACCAGCAGCTGACCTTCCAGGCCGGAGCTGTCCTTTTGAACGAGTTCGGACCGAGCGTCATATCCACTCCCCTTTCCATCGACCACTACACGGATAGCTCCGGTTGGTCGCTCAACCTCAATCTTTACGGGTTCACCGGGGAGCGGTGGTCCCTGAGCGGGATAGAGACCATACCGCTCAAGATATCGCTCGAGAGCTATTCCACCATCTCCCTGGACCCGGGTCTGAACGACGTCATCACCATTAGGATAAACACCCTCGGTGAAGAGGCATGGAGGGACCATTTCAGGAACCGTTTCAGGGACCTGGGGCTCATAGAGAACGTTGATTTCAGGCTGGTCCTTCCGGCCGACTACACGGACCCGGCCCAGGTCCTGGACATCGAGCTGTTGACACCGAACATGGTGAGCTTTATCACGGGCGAGATGGAGGTGACCTTATGAGGACAGCAAGGGGTAGGATAAGGGACGAACAGGGTGTCACGAACGTCGTCTCCCTCATCATGATAGGCGGTATCATAATCTCGCTCCTGGGCATGATATTCTCGACATACCTCCCAGCCTGGGGCAAGGACATAGAGGCACAGACCCAGAAAGGGACCATGGACTCGTTCATGGACCTCAAGTCCGATATGGACATCCTTGCGGTGGGCGGGGATACCGGTTCAGCGCTCTCCTCCAAGATCAGCCTGGGGTCGAACGGCGGCCCGGTCTTCGGCTTCGGCAGGATGTCAGGGTCGCTGCAGCTCACGAGCAACATAGGGCTCATGGAGGTCAGGGACCAGACAGGCTCGGTCTATGCCCAGGGCAGGGGTTCGCTCGTTTACACATCCAACAACCTCTACGTAGAGGACCAGATAATAGCCCTTGAGGGCGGGGCCATCATAAGGGACCAGATGGGGTCCGGCATCCTGAAGGGGACACCAAATATCGTCGTTCGAAGGGATGTGAACATGGGAACCCTATCCCTCTACGTCCTAGTCCCTACGATAGAGGGGGCCACTCAGAGCTATTCCGGTACATCCACCTACATGATGAGCACGGTCCTCATGTCAGAGCAGAAGGCCGCTTACAACATAGGGGCCAATGACATATCGCTCAGCATCTCATCGAACTACCCTAACGTCTGGACGGATTACCTGACGACCATGTGCACATCCCAAGGATTGACCTTGGGGATACAATTCACTATCGTCCAGGGCGTCGATGCTCTGTTGAACCCGATGGTCACCATCACGTTCCTCACCCTTGATAGGATGGAGATAAGGAACGCCATCTACCAGCTCAACGTGAGCTGATATCGCCTTCATACCAGGTAGAGCTCGCCGTCTATCAAGGCCCCCTTGACGGACCCTTCTATTTCCATACCCTCATATTTCACCAGGTCCACCGTCGCATAGGTCCTGGGATGCATGACCTGGACCTCTCTCTCGGTCTGGGTCAGCAGTACGAGGTCGAACTCCACTTCGTTCTTGCGAAATGCCCTCATCTCCATCGCTTCCTGTATGGTGACGTAGCTCTCCTGCCTGGTCCTCAAAGACCTTAGAGTGACCTTCTTCCCGGACTTCAGGACCTTGAAGGGGCCCTTATCGTTAACAAGGTAATCCCCCACGAGGAAACCTGGTAGCCTCACGAGATAGGTCATCCTGTAAAGTTCACGCCCCTCCTTCCTCCCGGCGAGGGTGTTCGAGACCTTCTGGTCCCCCCCGTAGGTATCATGGATCCTCTGGGCAAAGATCCTGGTCGAACCGCCATGTCCCATCAGGAAATCATGGCCCCCCTTGGCCTTGCCTTCCTTCGTTATGAAGACATTGGGGTCCCTAAGCCCCAGGCGGGCCACATCGTCCCTTACCTTCTGAAGGAGATCGGTCCTCTCTTCCTCGGTGAGCATGTCCAGGCCCCTCAGCTGGAGGGTGGCCTCAAAGTACGAACCGCTCTTCTTTGAGCAGTAGGGGCATTGGTACGGTGTCAATCTGACCTCCGTCTGGTACGTCCTCTCGATGAACATGCCCTTGAAGGTGCCGCTGACCTTCAGATCCATCTTGAAGACCCTGATGTCCTGAGATGTTATGCCCAGCTCGATCTTGGCCGAGCTCACATCGGGATGCACCTTAAGCTGGTCCCTTGCTGCCGTCAGCGCTGATTCCGAGATGTCCCATTTGGTCTCGGACCATGACCTGTTCCTCAGCACCTTGTTGCAGGTGGGGCAGTAATTGGATAGGATCACTAGAGGTACATCGACCATCATCAGTCCTTCGAGCAGGCATTCGCTGCAGAGGTTGTCCGAGTGCTGTTCTCTCTGGCCGCATTTCAAACAGAGCATCGGCGAACAAGGGGGAACATCGATTAAAAGGCTTCCCATACGAGAAGGACCTATGTCCCATCCTCCCAGCTAGTCAGGTACCTCTCCTGTTCAGGGGTCAGGACATCAATGGAATGGCCCATGGCCGAAAGTTTGAGGACGGCTATCCTCCGGTCAAGCTCCTCTGGGAACGGGACCACATCCTTGGGGAGCTTCCTGCCATCTATGGCTATGAGCTCCGCTCCGGCCGCCTGGATGGCGAACGACATGTCCATTATCTCCACCGGATGGCCCTGGCCGGCGGCTAGGTTGACGAGCCTCCCCTCGGAAAGGAGATGCAATCTCCTGCCGTCCGGCATATGCAGGTCCTCGACATGCCTTCTGGACCTCTTGA
>JALOTP010000029.1 GCA_025457865.1 Thermoplasmatota archaeon
AATGTCATACTCTACTGAACGGGCCGTCCCTTTGGTTCTGAACAAGCTCCGTTGGATGCTGATGCTACAATAGGCTTTGAATGTGCTCGAACAACACATCCAAAGCATCTCTCCTCACACCATCTATCCCCTTTGCCATCTCATTGACGAGGGGGTCATCCCTGAACAATTTCGAGGCGATCTTCATCATATTACTGTCAAGGAGGTTCAGCTTCTCCAGATCCACTCTCCCACGGAGCGGGAAATAGGCTATCTTCTCCCTTATTTCGGGAGGGAATGATGATTCAAGGAACTTCACCGTTAGCTCATTGGTAGGCTGAGCCCCTGAGGTCGAGAAGACGGTGACCTTCTTCGTTTTAATGTTGTTCCAGTTCTTCTTGAGCCAGGATGAACCCTGTATCTTCGAGGCAAGAACCCACCCGCCGAAGACGATGATGTCCACGTCATTTAGGTCCTTGACCTTGACATCTTTAAGGTCTCTCACGGGGAAGCCAGTATCCTCACCGAGCCATTCGGCATACTGTTTGGTGCTCCCGTACTTGCTTGTGTAGATGATCATGCCCTTCATTTGCGATCGACCTTTGGGAACAACAATGGTCCCACCCATTTAAGATCCTCGCTTCAGTTGTAACGGTCACAAAAAGTTATATATCTCAGATAACCATAACGTTTCAAATAAATTTGAAACAGAAGGCGCGGCAATGGACATCCTTGGTATGATCTTCAGAGCTCTCGGAGGCGGTCTGGATTCGCTCATCGACTACATAGCCAATCACACCCTCACCTGTCTTGTCCCCGCCCTCTTCATAGCCGGCGCCATAGCGGTGTTCGTCAAGAAGGAAGCGGTGCTCAAATATTTCGGACCGGATGTGAAGAGATACATCTCCTACCCCATAGCCGCAATATCGGGAACCATACTTGCCGTATGCTCATGCACGATACTGCCGCTTTTCGCAGGGATCTACAAGAAGGGCAGCGGGATCGGCCCAGCAACGGCCTTCCTCTACTCGGGCCCGGCCATCAATGTGCTTGCGATAGCTTACACGGCAAATGCGCTCGGTTATGACATCGGGGCCGCAAGGGCCGTAATAGCCATACTCATGTCCGTCGTCATAGGGTTCATAATGTCCGTCATCTACAGGAAGCATGACAGGAAGCTCATAGAGGATGCCAGGAAGAACCCTTTTGTCAGTATGGGCTCGAGTTCGAGCTCCAGACCCAAATGGGTCCCTTTCGCCTTCTTCGGGTCCCTCCTAGGGATACTTCTTTTCGGGGCATCCTCCCTCAGCAACGTTATGGAACTGGCATCCTCCCTTGGCTGGGACATAAGTTCCCCCTGGATGATCAAGTTCCCCATCGTTTATGCCCTGACCATCGGAATAGGCCTGATGGCCATCTATTACTATAAAAAGGACGAGATCTCCGAATGGGGCATGGAGACGTGGGACCTGACAAAGAAGATCGTCCCCATACTCGTCGCGGGAGCCTTCGTTGTGGGGGTCATCGCCTATTTCGTACCTCCAGAGACCTTCAAACCAGCTCTTGGGAACGAGGGAATAATTGCAAATCTGCTGGCGTCCGTCATAGGTGCCCTGCTCTACATGCCCACCCTTCTCGAGGTCCCCATAATCGGGACGACCTTCGGATATTCCGATGGTCTAATGGGGTCCGGGCCTGCATTGGCCCTTCTCCTTTCCGGTCCCGCCGTGAGCCTGCCGAGCATGATAGTCCTTGGAAGGATAATGGGCCTGAAGAAAACAGTGACCTACGTAGTTCTGGTGGTCCTGTTCTCATCACTTGCCGGGTTCGTTTACGGTAATCTGATAGTATGAACAATGAGGTGATGATATGGAAGTAATAGATATCGAAGGAATGATGGTGAACCCCTACGATAAGAGGGACAAGAACGTCGTTCATTCCGGTGAGCGTTTCAAGGTAAGAACGATCGGGATCCCGCCTCAGGGGAGCATACCTGAATGTGTCATGACCTCGAGCATAATATTCTACTTCATATCGGGGAGCGCTGAGGTTACCATTGACGGCGAGAAGAGGAACATCGATGCAGGACACTGCCTGGTGTCACGCCCTGGAACGGTATCGATGAGGTCGGAAACCGGTGTCAGGATATTGGGGATACAGATCGAAACGTGACCGTTCCAATTTCCCATCACCATCATTTCGAAAGGGTATTGAGGGCCATCTCCGCTATCCTCTTCCCGCGGGGAGTGAGGTGGTAGAGCAGGAAGTTGCCCTGTCTGTTCGAGGCAATGAGGCCCTGTCTCTTCAACACGTCCAGATGATAGGATAATTTGGAATATTTTATGTCATCGAGCAGATGCTGGATAAGGCAGACATAGAGGGAGCCATTGCTCAGCATATCAAGGACCCGCAGCCTTACCGGGTCCGATAGGGCCTCAAGGAGGGAGGCGGTCCTCTCGTACTCCTTTTTGGTCTTGGACAACCAATCCTTCCTCTTAGGCTTCGTAACGTCCAGGCATCTGCAGGCGGTCTCCAACCTGCAATCGCTCCTGTTTGCCATGTCAGGTCCAATGCCTCCCGGAAATAAATATAATGGGGTCTGATAGGGGTCCAGACGATACAATAAGTCCAAACCATAAATGATATATGGTAAGTCGTCATTCCTATTCAAATATATTTGAAATGGCTGCCAGATGTCGGCCATGATAAAAGGCATGGTGATGCTGATGAAGATAGAGATACTAGGTTCGGGCTGCGCGAAATGCAAGAGACTGGAGAAGAACGCTCAACAGGCAGTGAAAGAACTTGGTATGAAGGCCGAGGTGAAGAAGGTCGAGGACATAGTCGAGATAGCGAACAGGGGCGTCATGATGACACCTGCCCTCTCCGTTGATGGCGTTGTGAGGTCCGTGGGTAAGGTCCTATCCCCGGACGAAGTGAAGGAACTTCTGAAATGATATTGGGCGAGAATTGATACCTTACGGAGATCTCCCAATGAAGGCCAAGGTAGGTAATAACAATCATGAGGAGGATGGACAACAGCTCGAGGAGGGCTGGGTCCTCTGTGAAAAATGCTCCATAAAGCTCAAGGAGAAGAACCTTGCCCTTCACATGGAGAAGGTCCATGACTCAAAGCCCTCCAGTGCCGGTTCAGAGCCGAAGAACTTCGTCCCCCTCCTTGTGGTAATAGGGTTGATCGTCCTTTTAATCGGTGCAGGGGTCTATTATGGAATAACTAGCAACAACGGTCCCGATGATAATGGAATAGATGTACCAGACAGTGATTGGCTGGATGTGTATTCACCCAAGTTCAGAGCAAGCATCTACGATGATGATTGGTGGACGGTTAGCCCCCAGCAGAGCCCCTCATCCGGAAAGCAGGTGGCCCATCCCTCATGGATCACCGAGAGGATCAAGAATGGACCGATTTTGGTCCTTGCTCATAGTGAAGGATGTGCACCCTGCATCCAGCAACAGGAGGATGTGGTTACTATAAAGGGGATCTACGGCAGTGATATGCAATTCCTTGACCTGTTATCAGGTTCGGATGCAAGGGCAACGGAAGCTTTTGGATCGTACGATCCCAATGGTTCACCCAACTATATCCCCCTCACGATATTGTTCACTTTGATCAAGGACAATAGCGGAAACGTCAGGATAGCCTGGCACAGTCATGAAGGTGCAACAGGAGGCGAATGGCTGACGAATTATGTCAAGGACGCCATCTACTATCATCATGAGAACGTCAGCGGATGGAGCTGATAGGAGATGGCCGAGAAGGACAAGGTGATCTATGGTGTTTCTGCCTTGCTTGCGGTCACATTCCTGATAGGTGTCGCTTTATACCTATTCTGGTCGGATATAAGGACCGAAAAGGAACTTGCACCCGATTTCGAGTTCTTGTCAGGGAATGGTAACATCACTAACCTTAGGGAGCTTTCAGGTTCCCCGGTGATCTTGCACTTCACCAATATAGAGAATCCCATCTGCATGGAATGCGAAAAGGAGCTCAGGGAACAGGTCCGAGAGATACAGAAGGCAACAGAGGAGAACGCGAACCTCACGATAATCACCATCAATATGAGGAAGAACCAGTATTCGAACCCTGGTAATGAACTTGTAAAGGAATGGTGGGGTACCAACGTCACCTGGACCTGGCTCGAGGACCCTGAACCCTTCAAGATATCTGGCGATTACATCGATTACTGGAGCATCGGGTCAGAGAGCTCGAACCCGACCCTGCTCCTTCTGGACGAGGAACAGTACATCGTCGGTATCTATCATATCTACCAGATGGGAAAGGGTGAGATCTACGGTGTAATGACCTCGGATACGATGAACGAGAAAGCAAAAAGGATAGAGGCCGGGGAATGGGAAGGGGTTGAAGGGCAGAAGAGCGCTCTCGGCAGCGGCTCGGTCGGGGGCATGTTCGTATTGGGCATCATCACCTCGTTCTCCCCTTGTTCCGTAGCCCTACTGTTCACGGTGTTCACCTTCATCATATCTTCCCGGAACAAGGCCAAAGGAGGCTCTGATGGTCCTGCAAAAGGCATGACACCAAGCGAGGGATTCAGGATCGGCATAGCTTTCGTGATAGGGATGGCCATAGTATTCTTCATCCTTGGCCTCTTCATTGCAAACCTTGGGGTGTTCCTTCAAGGGGCCAGGTTCTTCGATCTAGCGGCCGGAGCCCTTCTGATAATACTAGGAATGAACAACCTTTTCTCGCTTACCGAGATGATAGGGGACCTGAAGAACAGGTTCATCAGGACCAAAGGGAATAAAGACGATGATAAGAGCGAGGAGGGCTGCTCCTTCAAGGAAAGGAGCATAGGTAGCATCCGCAACGTTTTCACCCGCTCCCCCATTCTGGGTGCTTTCCTTCTCGGGGTGTTCTTCTCCTTAGGTTGGGCCCCTTGCGCTGTTTCACTGGTACTTCCGGTGGTCGTATGGATACTGTCCCAGGACATATCGACATTGATGGGGGGTCTCCTCTTCTTCGTCTTCGGGATAGGCCATGGGCTGATATTCATCCCTCTAGCAGTTGGTGCAGGCTCCTTCTCTGGTAAAGTTACCCAGAACTTCGTTCTCATAGGAAAATGGGTGAAGATCGTGTTCGGCGTCCTTGTCATAGCGATGGGCATCATCTTCGCCGCTCGGTTCTTCGGCTTGAAATTATGGTAGGATGGTCGGTTCGATGGTCGAAAGTTCGAATGGGAAAGAAGGGATTGGTTTCTTTGAAAGGTATTTGACGATATGGGTCGTTCTTTGCATGATAGCAGGTGTGGTCATCGGTAAATTCTTACCCTCCATCCCTGACCTTCTGGGAAAGTTCGAATATGCCCAGGTTTCCATTCCCATTGCCGTTCTGATATGGCTGATGATCTATCCCATGATGATGAAGGTGGATTTCGTCAGCATAAAGAACGTCGGCAAGAACCCCAAGGGATTGTTCGTCACATGGGTGACCAATTGGTTGATCAAACCCTTCACGATGTATGCCATTGCATTCTTCTTCTTCTTCATAGTTTTCAAGGACCTGATAACAGAGGACCTTGCCAGGGATTATCTTGCAGGGGCCATCCTTCTAGGTGCGGCTCCCTGTACGGCAATGGTATTCGTTTGGAGCCATTTGACAAAAGGCAATGCGGCCTACACTGTCGTTCAAGTAGCAACGAACGACCTGATAATATTGTTCGCCTTCACACCTATAGTGGCCTTGCTCCTCGGTGTCAGCGGGATCAGGATCCCATGGGATACGCTACTTCTATCCGTTCTGCTCTTCGTCGTCATCCCATTGGCCGGTGGCACACTGACCAGGGTCATTGTGATCAAAAGGAAAGGTGAGGAATATTTCAATAATAGGTTCATCACAAAGTTCAGCAATGTCACCATCATTGGATTATTATTGACCCTTGTTATGATCTTCTCGTTCCAGGGCGATGTCATCCTCGATAATCCTCTGCACATCTTGCTCATAGCCATTCCTTTGACCATCCAGACTTTCCTGATATTCTTCATCGCGTATTTGGCAAGCAAGAGGTTGAAGCTTACCCACGATATCGCCGCACCCGCGGGCATGATAGGGGCATCCAATTTCTTCGAGCTCGCCGTGGCTGTTGCCATCTCACTGTTCGGTGCCGCATCCCCTGTGGTACTGGCGACGATCGTCGGTGTGCTGGTCGAGGTCCCTGTCATGCTGACCTTGGTCAAGATCGCCAATAGGACGACAAAATGGTTCCCGGAGAAAAAAGAAAGGGGTCTCTCACAGTAATGTCAATAACGGATTGAATGTCGCTCGATCGTGATATTGAAGATACCTTGAACGGACATTCCATTTGCAGTATAGTTCAAGTTCTCTTAATTCTCCGGACCATCATACTGAAGATGAGCATGGACAATATCGCAAGAAGAAGAACGGAACCTGTGACCACATAGAGGCCTGTGCCCGATCCCTTCTCCCCGCCCTCTCTTTGATGGCCCGGTAATGAATAGATGTTCGTCGAACCCTCCGCATCAGTACAGGTCTGACCTCCGCATATTAGGACCCTGCCGTCGTTCAGCTCGGTCTCTGCAGGCCACTTCCTTCCGAGTATAACCATATAGGTATCTTCCCATTCGCCCTTTTCTATGTCATAATATTCCAGACCGGAGACGGTGCAGTAGAACTCGGTGCAGGAGGAACCCCCGTAAGCTATCACTCCATTGGACCCGATGGGGAGCATGAAATGGCTGTGCCTTGGCGTTCCCAGATGACCTGTTTGGGTCCATTCATCCTTGATAGGATCGTATATCTCCGCCCCCATTGTATCGGATTCATTTGGTCCGGCAAAACCCCCGGACACTAGGACCCGGCCGTTTTCCAATTCGACCGCTGCATGGAACCCTCTCGCATCGTTCATGGAGGCTATCCTGTACCATTTTTCCTCTGATGGCACGAATATTTCGCATGTTGGGATGGGGACCTTGGCCCCACCAATGTGGCCCCCGGTGACCATAACGGACCCGTTGCTGAGCAGGGTTGCTGTGCATCTCACCCTTGGTCCGTGCATCTCTCCGGTATATCTCCATGTATCATTCACGGGATCGTAGATCTCACAGGATGAAAGACCTGCCAAGGTCACGTTCACACCGCCGATCACAAGGACCCTGCCGTCGTTTAGCAGGACCGCTCTTTGCCAGAACCTGCCCGTGTTCAATGATGGTGCCTGTTCGAACGTGCGTGTTATGGGGTCGTAAAGCTCGCATCTGTCGAGAGACATGTTCCCGGGACCCTTGTAGAAGGCGTACCCCGAAGGATGTCCTGTTCCGGTCCCTTTGAAGCCTCCGGTTATAAGGACCTCGCCTGATGGTAACAGGTTCGCCGTGTGCCTCATCCTCGGGTCCCTCATTTCCGGAAGAGGGGTCCACTCGTTCTTTTCAGGGTCATATAGCTCGGGAGCGTTCAGGGAGCCGTATCCGTCCATGGTACCCCCTACCACAAGGACGTTCCCATCGTCAAGGGTGGTGGCGGTGTGGTTGAACCTCGGTGTGTTCATGGGAGCGGCCTTCTCCACCTTTCCGTAGTCCTTCTCCCTGACATCGGATGACCCCAATGGAACAAGGAGAATTGATGATAACAGCAAAGCGAGCGAAAGAGCGGTCAATGCAGAGGTCCTGCCCATGGCGCCATATCTACGCTCCGGAAAGGACCGGTGATAAGAGGTCATCATTTTCCAAATCCAGCAACTAGGTTATCTTTTTTCTTATTTTTTATCACCCCTGGATGCCGGATGGAAAGTAGGGTAGGTCACCGGTGTGTTATGAATTTACTGATATTTCGGATATTTCAGAAAACCTTAAGATGGAGCGGAAGGTTACCGACAGCATGGCCAAGAATATCAACAGGGAGTGCTGCTGTCACCTTGAAGCGGTGATCACCATTGACGCGAGGGGCCAGGTGGTCATACCCAAGGAACTGAGGACTAGGGCGGGTATAAGGGACGGTGACAGGCTCATTGTCATGAGCACCATGGAGGACGGCAAGGTCTGCTGCATCTCCATGATGAAAGCTGACAGGTCCGATCCCATGGTGAAGGAAATGCTCGGACCCGTTCTGAAAGGCATATCGAAGGAGTGATCCGATGACGGATGACGGTGTAAGGGAGATAGTGATGAAGAGGTACGGCGAAATAGCCATTACGGGCGGTTCCTGCTGCTCGTCCGGGTGCGGGTGCGGAGGGGAGGCAAAAAGGGAACTGAGCGGAGCCGTGGGTTATACCGCTGAGGAGATGGATTCCGTCCCGGACGGCTCCAATCTCGGTCTGGGGTGCGGGAACCCGGTGGCACTTGCATCGTTAAAGAAAGGAGAGACCGTCCTCGATCTCGGTTCTGGAGCCGGTTTCGATTGCTTCCTGGCTGCGGGAGCGGTAGGGGAGGAGGGACATGTCATAGGGGTCGACATGACCCCGGAGATGGTGAGGAGGGCAAGGGATAACGCAATGTTGGGGGGGTTCAAGAACGTCGAGTTCAGGAAGGGGAACATCGAGAACCTTCCTCTTGAGGGAGATTCCGTGGACGTGGTGATATCCAACTGCGTTATCAATCTGTCACCGGAGAAGGACAAAGTGTTCTCCGAGGCCTTCAGGGTCCTCAGACCGGGTGGTCGCCTGATGATATCGGACATAGTCCTGGATAGGGAGCTGCCGCCGGCCTTAAGGAGTTCCATTACGGGCCATGTTGCCTGCCTGTCGGGAGCGGACCTGAGGGAAACGTATCTCGAAAGGATGAGGTCTGCGGGGTTCGAGAACATAGAGGTCCAGGGGGAATCGGTGTTCTCACTGGAGAACCTAGGCGATGAGGGAACGATAGATGCCCTGATGAGCGAATCGGGATCGACAAGGGAGCGATTGTCCGAGGTCCTGAAAGGTGTAAAAAGCATCAAGGTGAGGGCGGAGAGACCGTTTCGATGACCGGATCCCCTCCCATCATTGTCCGCCGGGTCCAAGAATGTACATAGCATCCGCTGGATAGGGGCGAATGCAGAGAGAAAAAAAGGTCCGATCCGGAAATCCTATAATATTGATCGACTGGTTTATTGCGAAGTCTGCTGTAAAAACTCAAATAGACCGGTCGAGGTCTAATCCAGAATCGGTTTAGAACTCACGTTAACCATTGAGGTGGAGGTTTACTTTCATTTCTAACCACACTCTTGCAGTTTCCATTGTCGTTTTTATTAGCCGTCTCTTGAGGGATGTTACCTCGGAGGGGGTGAGGAATATTCAAACGCCACTTTTGGGGAAAATTCGACAGCCATTAACAGTCAAGGAGAAAGGAAGGTAAACCGGATTATATCCAAGGAGCTCGGAATCTCTGAGAGGATCATCAGGAGAAAGAAGAATACATTTAATGAAACGTAGTAAAAAAAAAATAGTCAGAAATCCAATTAAAACCCTTAAATATCACCGGTAAGACCCATTTTTCCACTTTGTGGGGGAAATAGGAAAGGAATCCCGTCATCTCGAAATAACCCTTATCGATTTAATTAAATGTATGGTTTTTGAATGCCTCTTCTGGGGGGACTCTACCGTATTTCTCCTCAAAAAATATTTAAGGATCTAAAAATATTAAGTATAGTGCCAAATTCAAAACCTAGATTATTATCTGAACCTAATGATATACCATATAAAAAAAGACCTCCAATGCTATGGCCACAAGGTGACCTAAAATGTAATTGGAGTTCAATAATAATGTCTAATGAAGATCGTATTATTGAATTAAATAAGCGAAAAATATTTTTTATAATAATTCCTATTCTTTTTCCACTTTCTAGTATAATTGCATTTATTTTTATTAGCATCACTATGGGAATTAATACTGGTTTATTAAGTGCATTATTATTAATGCCCTTATTTTTTATAATAGGAATTATGTTATTTTTTTATGGAAGATATGTATTTAAAAAATCGATTGATCCTAACGGAAAAAAATTGGTTAAAGTCGGATGGGGAAATATTAGCAGAGAGAAAGCTATATCAAGTGTAAAAGAATATATTGAAAATACACATCATAAATATAATTTAACTATGAATACTAAAATTAAAAGAGCCGGTTGGAAGTATCCCGAAGAAAATTACATTCTTCCTAATGGAATTATCATTAAGACTGAATATAGTAAAATCAATAGACAACCAGCAGGATGGATTGCTATTGAATATTTACAAAACCTATGGACTGATGCTTTAAAAATCCAAAGAGATCTTGACAAATATTTATACGAAAATAGAATTGCTAATTTAAGAAAGTAGAATTCCTTTTCAAGGGAAAATCTATTACTAAAATTGATTCCACATGGGTTGATTGCATTCTGGACATGATGGATAAAACAATCCAATATATTTTTTTCCGCAATTATGACAAGTCCATTCAATATCAGAAAATTCCTCCGGATCTGCAGGTATTAAATGCATATATTCTGGACTATGTGAAATTACAACTTTTCCCCAATTGGTCTTTTTTTCAGAATCATTTTCTTTACAACCAATATAATATGGAAATGGAAAAACTTGATCCCTGCCGTTATAATAGGAACCAATAGAGCATACATCAATTATCCCCTGGTCTTGTCGGAATCCCTCATAAAATATCCAATTAGAGTCGTTTATAGAAGTGCTCCCAAAAGTATGCTTCATAATTTTATCCCGTTGGTATGATGACGGATTTTTATATACTAAATCAAGTGAATATTGACAATAATTACAAATTTGTTTTTTAATATCCCATATTGGCGATTCTTTTAGACAGTTTGGACATGATCTTATTACCATTAAAACACCTCCAATTTTTTAATATTAATTATATATTATATATTTTAATATAACATTTTTCCCTTTTCATCCATTTCCTGCACCACTTTTTTACACCATCCATACATGTCTTTCGTTCTTGTTTCTTGATCCTCCTGTCACATCACGTACTATCCTCTGAATAAATAAAATTTACTTTGGGAAGGGGTATGTATGTTTGTGGTCTGCAAATAAGTGAACATTTTTTTTTTGAATTATTTTTATTAAATTATTTAAAAATTTTATAAATTCCTTATCTTTCATAATTTCTCCACCAAAAGTAATAGACACTTTTTCAGTCACTATTTTTACATATGAATTGACATTAATACTATCTGATATTCGCTTATTATTATTTTTTTTAATATCATAATTATATATTTTTTTATTATTCTCAATTATTATCTCTTTAACGTCTGAATATTTAATTTTTTTATCTAATGTTTTTTGTGTACCAGAACTGACAACGCTCCATCTTCCATCAACTGGAAAAATGAAATATTCATTAAATAAATACCCGTCTGAAATAAAAAAACTGGGTAATATCCTTGACTTATATAGATAAACTCCAGTTATTATTAGCGCAATTAAGACTAAGGATGCAATAACTGTATTAAGTTGAAAAGTGAATAAATAAGAATATAAAATTACTCCAAATGATAATAAATAACTAAAAACAATTATTGGATTTATTATATATATATTTATCAGCCGTTTTTCTTTAAATTTATTTTGTATTATATAATTATTTTTCATCATTTCATTACGCTCTCATATCATTCAATTCTTTTTTATGAAGACCACACAGACGTATCACCTTGAAAATATATTTTTTTAACTAGAAAATCCAATATATTAAAATTAAATTTTCACTCTCGAATTAGAAAAAATTTTGCCTTCTCCGGCTAGACTTGGAATCATTTTTCAGTCCTCCATAGTTTACCATCCTTGTTTCTTTTCTTATACCTCCGGATCAAAGACCGAAGTACACTACCAACAGATAAATTTTCCTTCCCCCCAGTGTTAGTCCAAGAACCACTCTTTTTCATTATCCATCCGTTATCTTTAATTGTTTCTTTGATCTACTTTATTATTTTGGATTGACTTATCAGCAGTTGAATTTCTGTTTTTAGTAGCCATTTGAGAGAAAAAAACTATTTCCTCTTTCTTTTCATTAATTATATATTTTGATATTATAAATAAATCTATAATAATTATAATAATATTTAGGAATAAGCAAAGACCACAAAGAAATGTATCTGAATGCATTACTCCTCTAGACAAGGGAATTTTATTCCAACCATAGGTCAAATTTCCAAAGAAAAAATAAGTTTTTTCACTCTCTCCAGCCAAATCATGGAATTTGAAATTTACTTTGAATTCTATAGTTAGATTTTCTTTCTGTCCTTGATAGATCCAAATTTGTGATGGACTCGTATCTCTAATGGGTTCAGATGTTGAAAAACCAATATCAAAATTTGAATGTCGCAATATTGAATATTTATCTTCTTTAATATGAAAATCTATATTATTTGAAATCGTGATATTATAGATACTACCGTAAGGGGATGGCTCCTTTTTAATATTTTTATTAATTTTATGAGGGAACGAAGGTATGGGAATATAGACAAAATATTGCTCTACTTTTCCATTAATTGTTTTAAAATTATAACTGAGAGAGATTTCTTCCATTCCAGCAATAATTATTGAACATATATTAAATAATACCAATAATGAAAGTATTATTCCAGAAATTATTTTTTCATTCATGAAAATACGTTTCCTTTTAGAGATGAAGTAGGGTTTTCACCAACAATAAAAGCGATTCCATATCCGGCTATTTCCTGCACCACTTTCTTTCACCATCCGTCTATATCCTTCGTCCTTGTCTCTTGATCCTCCTTGTCTGGTATCGTATAGTCTTTGGAGTAGATGAAATTTACCTACCAAGAAAACGGTCCGGGTCTAACTTTGAATTGGTTTAGAATGTATTTCTTGAGTAGATGACATATATCTGTGGTTTGTCCAAGCAAGAGCGGGAGTGATTTTTCAACAATCTTTAAATAAAAACGTTTGGCCAGTATTCCAACGCCGTTTGTCATAAAGAAGGTATATACCCGCAGTGATAGGATTTCATGGAAGTATCATCTAAGGAGAACGGAAGGTGAGAAAAAATGTGGAAGAAAAACTGCTCGGTCTTACTGGCCTTTATAGTGTTCGGGTCCACCCTTTATTTGACGTTCGGTATTGCCCCTTTTACAGCGAGCTCTCCTACCCGCGGGAGCCTGACGGCCCATACCCCTATAATGATTGAGGGTAATACCAATTTCACCTCGAAAAACGGTGTGCGGTCGGGCTCAGGGACCGAAAGCGATCCATATATGATCTCTGGATGGGACATCGATCCCAACGGACCTGTGACATGCATCCAAATATCCAACACAACCGCATATTTCTCGATAGAGGGTTGTATCATACATCACACGAAAAAGGTGAGTCAAAATCCCACACAGGAGGAATACTCTTACCTGAAGGGCATCAAATTCAACCATGTTGATAACGGGAAGATAGTGTCGAATTCGTTCTATGACAATGGGGTGTGGGACATCTATTTCCGATATTCCGAAGACAACATCATTAAGAACAACAAGATTAATTCTAAAAGCACTCAACATCAGATAGAAATCGAGCATTCCTCGAGGAATGTGATCGAAGGGAATGACATCGACCCCCTCGTTTCCTACAAACATCCCCAGCCTTACTATGGCCCTCCCGTGTCAGCCTGCGGAATCAGTATCCTCTATGAATCGATGTATAACAGGATTTCGAACAACACGATACGGAACCATTATGATAATGGGATCTCAATAAACAATATATTCTGCCTCAGGAACGTCTTCGATTACAATATCATTACGCATAACAATGTGGGAATAAGGGGATTGGATTCCCTGAATTTGATAACCAATAATATCATTAGAGAGAACGAATGGGCAGGTATCATGGCTGATTCAGGGATGGGAATTGATTCCACTATATGCAACAACGACATATCCGACAACGAATTGAATGGATTATGGGTTGATGCTAGTTCTCTGGATATCATGAACAATCGTATCTTAAACAATGGCTTAACTGGAATTCATATCAGAGGAGATGAGAATAACCTATGGAACAACCTGATATCAAACAATGGAGCAGAGGGGATATATGTTGAGGGGCGGGGTCAAATGATCGAATCGAACGATATCAGTTTCAATAGGATTGGGATTGATGTGGTGAATATTACCGACTATCCCATGATTTATGATTATGGGATGAACATGGTAAGATACAATAATTTCATCGGTAACGGGAACGGTACATCGTCCCAGGTCAATGACGATGACAAGAACCCAGGACGGGATATGAGCCAAATACCCCCAATATTTGGACCTGAACCTAATTGGTGGTATATGAACCACTGGAGCGACTATACCGGTCCAGATGATAATAGTGATAGGATAGTGGATGCTCCCTACAATATTTCGGGAGAGGCAAAAGTGAACGATTCGGAGCCCATTGTCGATCCCTATATGATTAATGTCACGGGAGCTGTTTTCCCCTTGAGGATACTCACCTCCGACAGAATCTCGGTGAAGGCGGGGACAGCGTATTCCGTTGAGTACAAATCGACCGAAGACCCTCTGGGGTCAAACCGTACATGGAGCATGAAGACCAATGCTTCTTGGCTCTCTTTCTCGGACGAGAACGTGCTTTATGGGTCCCCTAATATCTCGGATATTGGAGTGTACTGGGTCAACATCTCCGTCACCGACGGAAAGGACGGGGACCTGCATATCTTCAACATATACGTTTACGAAACGATCGATCCGACCGTCGGTAGCGGGAAGAACCAAACGCAACCAGGTAGCAACGATACGAACCATGGAACCCAGAACATCCCACCACAGAACCCCCAGATATTGCTGCCTCCGGGGGAGATGCACGAGGGAGAGGAGCTCGTTTTCTCATCGTTCGTCTACGATCCAGACCTGAAGGATAACGAGACCCTGAATATCACATGGTATATTGTAGGGATGGGAATCGTGGGATACGGCTCGCAGATCACCCTGGAACTGCCCAAGGACAACTATACCCTGATCATAAATGTGACCGACCCGAAAGGAGCTTCGGTCCAGGTCGAGAGGACAATCGTGGTCCTTGCCAAGGAGTCGTTCAATCCCTTTGTTCATGATGAAAAGAAATCTTGGTGGGAGAGCCCTTGGTCCATCGCATTGTTCGTTCTTACCGTTAACCTCTTCATCACTGCCTTCTTCAGCTTCTCCATGTTCCAAAGGGAGGAAGAGGCGGGGCGGGGCCTGATCAGCAGCAGAAGGCCCATCCCTCCTTTTAACAGCGGTCCCGGAGGGAAACACTCTGGACCCTCTGCGGACGAAATCCTTGACGATATAATCGCAAAAGGAGGACCATCCCATGACCTGGAGCAAATAGAGGACATCAGATCCAAAGCGAAGAGGATGTACAAGGAAGGTAAAATATCCCGGAGGACCTATGGGATGATCAGAAGGAACCTGCATACGAACAGCGAAGAGGAGTGATCCCGATTCCGGAAGTGGGATGATGATGCAAAACGAACGGGATCATAGGACTAGGAAAATCCTGAGCGATTACATTCTGGAGAATCCGGGAGCCACGATGAAGTTAATATCACAAGCCCTTAGGGTATCACCGGGAGCACTCCGATACCACCTCGACCACCTGATAAAGGAGGAAATCGTGATCTCGAAACGGGAGTTCGGGAGGAAGCGTTACTTCCCCTACCTGACCCCTTCCGCGAAGAGGCTCCCTGCCTCCAGGGACAGGATGATGACTAGGAACCACTCCAGGGTACTCTCTTTGATAGAGGGGAGCCCCGGGATTACACGAACCGAACTCAAGGAGAGATTGAACCTCACATCTAAGGGCTTGAGCTATATCCTTGACCGGATGAAGGGGTCGTATCTGATACGCGAGGAGAGGACTTCCTCCGGGCCTAGCTATCACCGCCTGTCGAAGGACGAGCTCTACAGAGAGGCTATGATGGTCCTCTCAAAGAAACTGGTCGATGGCGAAATCGATGAACGCACGTTCATCACCCTCAGGAAGGATATCAAAGAAAGGTTGGGATAGAGAGGATTTGGAAATTGAACATCGTAAAGGACGATGGACAATATATGCCCAAAGATATAGGAGCATCTTCACTTTTTTCTAATTCATTTTACGGTTTACAGATCACACAGATTTGTCACCCTATTTAATAATTGAACCACATATCATTTATTGAAAAAAAAATTCCATATCCGGCTAGTTCAGGCATCACTTTTCTGTCCTCCATTGCTAACCATCCTTGTTTCTTTTCTCTTACCTCCGGATCTGAGACAGTATCCCTTTACCAACAGATTAATTTTCCTTTTCTGTAGGAGGTTATTATAGAACCTTCTTTGACCTTTTCCTGATTACCTTTACAGAAGCCATTAAGATTAGTGCAACAACAAGGATGATGATCGACCCGGAGGCAATGACCAATGGACTTGTAACCATACCTTTGGGAGAGTTGCTTGTCTTTAGGGAGACGATGTAATAGCAGACACTTTGGTTCCCAGGATGGGACCCTTTTGCAGTGATGTCGATCTCTTCCGTATGCGCCATGCCAGACCTCTGTTTAGCCCGAAGTGTCAGCACTATGAAAGAATCCTCATTTACTTTGATAACAGGTCCTTCTTTCATTTCAAGTTCTAAGCTAGAAGCACTAGAGATACTGAGAGTGATGTTGTCATCGGTATTCCCCTCGTTTGTCAATGTCAGTTCGAACTTTCCCCAGGATCCAACTGGTTCCTTGATGGTAGGCTTGTCTGTACATATTTTCAAGAAGCTATATGGATTAACTGTTATCAATGTTTTAACAGGGTCGATACTTCCTGCTTGAGATCCTGGTGAATACCTATATCTTCCAGAGATGGTCAATGAGTAACCATCTCCCGCCGTGGTCCCTGGGGGAGCCCGTACTGCGACATCGATAGGCAGTTCGGTCGTTCTATAATCGAAAGTAAGAGCTTGAGTTACACTTGTAGGCCAACCTTCTGCTTCACCTGTAAGGTACACAAGGCAGTATTGATAGGGTGGAGTACCAGGAGGCATATCACAAAATGCTTTTCCCTTTAGATAGATCATTCCATCATCACCAGGCGCCACATCAACGGTAGCCTTAGGAGGCATCTCCAGTCTGATGTCAGGTTCCCTTGGAACATTTGTTGATAGTGCCTCAGCCGAAAATTCGTCCTTCATACCCGTGATCAAACCTGAAAAAAGGATGGTTATTAGGAAAAGGACCGATAAGATCCTGATGGACACTTCCATTGGGTCTCCTCCGGGATAGGGCTATTGGACCAAATATTGTATAGTAGCTATGGGTGGGGGAACATTAAATAACTTTTCTACCTAGAGATTTGAGGGGACGAGGGAATTATATTTGGAAATTTATTTGCTTTTAATCAATATCAACTAAAGAATAATCTCTCAATGATCCAATTATGCTTAGTTCGGGTCGTCCCACTATCTGCGGCATAATCAATTAATATTGAATGGGCCGACCCGGATTCGCAAAAATGGTGATGAAAAAAAGAATTCATTCTCCATTTTCACTCTCAACGATTTAACTATGATCCCTTCGGGTCGTCCCACTATCTGCGGCATAAACAATTAATAACAAGTGGGCCGACCCGGACCCGCAGAAGCCGAAGGCTTCAAGGGCACGTGAAAATCGCAGCATCAATCTATACCTCATCACGATTTTTACAGTGTTTGAACTTTAATCTATGTGGAGGGTCGGCCCACGGAATTAATTAGAAAAAGAGTTTAGTGGGCCGACCCGGATTTGAACCGGGGACCTCCGCGTTGTAAGCGCGACGTCATAACCCCTAGACCACCGGCCCGATGTTTCGCTCTGCTGAGCGTGAGGCCTGAGCTGGTTAAAAACATTTCCCGGGACGTCTCGTTCATGGGGGTCATGAATGACCCGGTGAAACCTTCATTAACATGATGTTGTTACATCCCCCAAAGGATGTGACACACATGCCCTCAAAGAAGGTCAAGAAGATACTCGTCACGGGCTCTGCTGGACAGATAGGTTCCGAACTGGTCCCCTACCTCCGTAAGAAGTACGGGAACGACAACGTCATAGCGGGCATCAACAGGACCAAACCCCCCGCATACATATACGAGACCGGTCCGGTCGTGAATGTCAACATCAACGACAAGGATGACCTCTACAACGTAGTGGAGGAGCACGGCGTGGACACCATAATCAACCTCGCCGCCATCCTTTCGGCCACGGGGGAGAAGAACCCCTCCCTCTGCTGGGATGTCAACATGAACGGTACAACGTATTGGAATGCGCAAGGGAAAAACAGCTTACAAGGGTCCTCAACCCCTCATCCATAGCCGCTTTCGGACCCGAGACCCCCAGGGACAACACACCGCAGGAAACGGTCCTCAAACCCAGGACCATGTACGGCATCACCAAGGTAGCGGGCGAACTCCTCGGCGACTACTACTTCAGGAAGTTCGGCGTGGATGTAAGAGGTCTCAGGTATCCCGGAATAATCTCTTCGGAAACGCCGCCCGGCGGCGGCACCACCGATTATGCAGTTGCCATCTATTACGAGGCCATCCAGAAAAAGAGGTACGAATGCTTCGTGAGGGAGGATACTGTCCTTCCGATGATGTACATGCCGGACGCCCTCAAGGCCTGCGTTGACCTTCTGGAGGCGCCGGTGGAGAAGCTCGTACATCACAGCGACTTCAACGTCGGGTCCATGTCGTTCTCCGCAGGTGAGCTCGCATCCGAGATAAAGAAGCATATCCCCGAGCTCAAGGTAACCTACAAGCCCGACTTCAGGCAGGCGATAGCCGATTCCTGGCCCAAGTCCCTGGATGACAATGCCGCAAGGAAGGAATGGGGATGGAAGCCGTCCCACAACATATCCTCCATGACCAAGGATATGATAGAGAAGCTCTCAAAGAAGCTGCTCTGAAAGAACACTATTCACCAAATGATGCCTTTTCACAGTGGAGCATCTTAGATGGGATACCCCATTAATATCCCTTAATTTTATTTAAATCGTAAATGGACGACAGAAGATTATTATAATCGATACTGGGATGTTTCGATATAGGTATATAAAGGACCTAGTAAGGGGGTTCTCTCATGACCGCGACAGAAAAAACGGGGGATGCAGCTCAAAAGAAGGTCGAAAAGGCAGCAGCTCAGTTCTCCCAGGACAGATATCTGACAAGGATGCTAAAAGGGATGGCTCTGCCCCTCCTCTACACCATCGTTTCCGTGCTAATGCTGAGGAAATATTCCCTTGAATATCCCAGCTATTACGATTACGAAGTCCTCTTCATAGCTTTGGGGGTTGGCCTGGGGTTCCTGGCTATCACGGGCTTGACGCTCTATAATGTGCTCAGGGCAAAGAAGAACGCAAAACAGGGCGTGAGATTGGAGACCAAGATGATCATAGCCGTTTACCTCCCTATAATGTTCATCGTCCTCGTCATAGCGCTCTTCTTCGGGCTTTCCCAGGCCTGGCAGTTCAGCATCGGGTTCTTTGCGACGACACTTCTACCACCACTTATCGTACTTATCACAGAGGTCACATCGAAGGGGCATTTCTTCGTGAGGGAGTACGAGAGACCATCGAAGATGAGGTACCTTCTCCTTGTCAGCAACGCGGCGGGGTGAGGTGCCCTGACAGGAAATACTATGGGCCAGCTCTTCAAGGTCACTACCTGGGGGGAGTCCCATGGGGATTCCATCGGCTGCGTCATAGACGGCTGCCCTGCGGGATTGAAGGTCGGACATGACGACATCAGGCAAGAGCTCGATCGCGATGTCCCCTTCCCTCTTCTCACGAGAAGGGTCGAGGAAAACTCCTTTCAGGTCCTCTCAGGGATCTTCGAGGGGGAAACGATAGGGACCCCAATTTCCATCATCGTAAGGAACTCGAACGTGGAGAGCGATAAGTACCTCAAGATACGGAACAGGCCCAGACCCGGACATGCGGACCTGACATACAGGCAGAAGTACGGCCATGTGGACTGGAGGGGAGGGTCCCGCGCCAGCGGGAGGACCTGGATATCCGTGATCGCCGCCGGTGCCATAGCCCGTAAACTTTGTATTCTTAAGGGCATCACGGTCAGTAGCAGGATCCTAGAGCTTGCAGGGACCAAGGTAACAGAAGAGAACCTTCGGTCCGAGGTCAAGAAGCTCGCTGACCTCTCCAAGGTGGACAACGATGCGACCGGCGGGGTCTTCGAAGTGTCCATCAGCAATCTTCCTGCAGGACTGGGAGCCCCTCACTTCAACAGGTTCCATGCTGACCTTGGCCATGCCATCCTCAGCGTTCCGGGCATCAAGTCGTTCGAGCTCGGTTCCTCCAAGGAAGCAGCGACGATGAAGGCCACTGAGTTCAACGATGCGTTCCAGGTCAGTGGCGGGAAGGTGGTCACCACCACCAACCGTGCCGGAGGCGTGCTGGGCGGCATAACGTTCGGTGCCCCCGTCGTTTTCAGGGCGGTGGTGAAGCCCACCCCTTCCGTCCTTGCCGTCCAGAGGACCGTGGACCTCCTGAAGATGGAGAACTCCACCATTTCGACCGATGGCCGGTTCGATGCGAACTACACTCCAAGGGTCCTCGTCCTTGCAGAGGCCCTCTCCGCAATGGTAACGGTGGACCACATGATGATATCGGGACATCTGAACCACGATTCCCTGATACCCGCCTCGGAGAGGCTGAGATATGATGCGGAGAAATGAAACTTAGGAGCGAGAACATGGACTTAAAGGCATACATGCTGAGGAAGTACCCGGGCATCCTCCGGTATGCCAACAGCGACAGGATGGTCCTCAAGCGGTTGAGGAAGACCGTCTCCTACGCAACGAAGAGCGATCTATACAGAAATAAATTGAAGCAGGCCGGTGTCGTTCCCGGAAGGATCAGGAGCCTTCAGGATTTCAAGAGGATGGTCCCGACCACCACAAGGGAGGAGATCGTCAAAGCGGGACCCTACGGAATGCTCGCCGTCAGGCCTGGCGAAAAATGCCTGATCTATTCCCAGACCTCGGGGACCACCGGGGGCCACGTCCCTCTATGGGTCACCAAGGATGAGATAGAACGGAGCGTGGGATTGGCCACTTCCCTGCCTGTCTTTCAGAACCTCATGAGCTCAAGCGATATCGTTGCCCTGTGCTACCCCTACACCAGGACGCTGGCAGGCAGGATGGCGGACATGATAAACCAGCGGAGGGGAGCTACAATAATACCGATGGGCACAAGGAACAACATGTATCCCCCTGAAGAGGTCGTAGATACCATATTGAGGCTCAGACCGACCATCCTAGGCTCCGTTGCAACGGATGCGTTCTCATACGCCAACATCCTAATGGACAGGGGGATAGACCCCACTTCGCTCGGGATCAAGCTCATCGTCTCCGGTGCGGAGCCCCTGTCGAGCAACAGGGCCAAGGTCCTGGGGAAGGTCTTCGGGTGCAAGGCGCTCTCACTGCTGGGGCAGAACGAGGTCGGGGTCGCCATCCCCTGCGAGCACAATGTCCTCCACCTTCCATCCTTCGCCATGTTCACCGAGGTCTACAACGATGATGGGACCGAGGCGGCCCCCGGTGAGAGGGGTTATTCAGTTGTCACCCCGACCTGGCGTGAAGCTCAGCCCATCCTCAGGTACGTAACCGGAGATGTCATCAGACTGCATGAGGACCCGTGCCCGTGCGGTCTCCCCCTCCCTACCATGGAGATACTGGGAAGGAAGATAACACAGCTGAGGATAGGCGGACGGAAATACTTCCCCATAGAGCTCGAGGACATACTTTACCGCTCGTACATCAACGGACCATGGTACAAGATGGTCCTTGAAAGTGGTGGACTGCACGTCTCCATCGAGCATAGGGGGAAGGATAGGGACAGGACCATGGAGGAAGTGTCAGCAAACCTCAAGAAGGAGCTTGGGACCGATGTCACCGTTGAGATACTACCCCCGGGGTCGCTCTATGATTACAAAGGGGTCAGACCAGGCAAGGCCCTCTCACGGATAGTGGACAGGACCTCGGGCAAGGACCAGCTCATAGAGGGGGCCTGAAGGATGAACGAGAGGTTGGGCCGGGTCCTCAGGCTCATTCGGGGCCATTTCACATTGATGCGCCCCGTACAGCTCCTATGGTTCGATATATTCATAGGGTTTTCGAGCTACGTTGTCCTTGCCGATCAACTTCCCAAGGCCCATTTCCTGCTCTTCATACTCACATCGCTCCTTGCCGATGCTGGAGCATGCACCATAAACGATTACGGTGATGTCAGGTCCGACAGCATCAGTACGGAGGGTTCGAGGAAGTTCCGCCCTCTCTGCACGGGGCTCGTTAACAAAAAGGCCGCAAAGGTACAGGCCTTCGTCTTCTTCGGTCTGAGCCTTGTCCTGGCCTTTTACCTTGACATATATCTGTTCCTTTTCGCGCTTGCCCTCGTCATCTTATCTCACCAGTATTCCCTGGGCCCTTTGAAGATGAACGGCAGGCCCTTCGTCTCACAGCTCTTCTGGGTCCTGTTTGCCGTACTCTATTACGGGGCCATATCCGCCTACCTGGTGAGGTATGAGGGGATACCGAAGGAGAACATCATAAATGGGCTCTACTTCCTTGCGGTACTGGTCCTCTTCCTAGGCATAGCAGAGACCCTTGCGAAGGACATGAGGGACCTGGAGAACGACGGGGCATCCGGCAAGAGGACGACCTCGGTGTTCATCGGGAACAAGAACGCTGCTGTCGCCTCCTTCTTCTTCTCCATGGCCGGTATATCGCTCTGGGCCTACCCGTACTTCTTCATCAACGACACACATACCCTATTACGTGGGCTCATGCTCCTCATATTCGCCTCCTGGACCGCGGTCTGTCTCTTTCTGTCCATTTCCCTCTTCAGAAAGTACACCAAATCACGTGCAAGGGAGCTCCATATCAGTTACCTGCTGACGCTTACCTCGATACTTGCCATAACTTTCGTGGCAGGAGTTGCATGACAGGATAGGTGATCTGAAATGACCAACGGACACGACATAAGAATGAGACGGATAGGGGACATGAGGACCGGCAAGTTCGTCCTGGTCCCTATGGACCATGGAGTGACCGTGGGGCCCATAAAGGGCATCATGGACATAAGGGACACCATAAACAAGGTGGCCGCCGGAGGTGCGACCTCGGTGAGCATCCACAAGGGTCTGGTCAGCGAGGGATTGAAGGATGCAGGGGGCAAGATAGGACTGATCCTGCACATCTCGGCTAGCACCCATATAGGCCCCTACCCCAACGCCAAGGTCCTGGTCTCCAGCGTGGAGGAGGCTTTGAGGCTCGGTGCCGATGCCGTATCGGTCCACATCAACGTTGGGGCCGAGACGGAGAGGGAGATGCTCTTCGACCTGGGAGAGGTATCGAGCGCATGCCGGGAATGGCAGGTCCCGCTGCTTGCCATGATGTACACCAGGGGAAAGAACATCAAGGACGAGCTGGACCCCGAGGCCATCAAGCACATAGCAAGGCTCGGTGCGGAGCTTGGGGCTGATATCATAAAGACGAACTATCCTGGAAAGATCGAGACCTTCAAGGAGGTCACCCGGGGCTGCCCCGTGCCCGTACTCATCGCAGGGGGACCGAAGATGGACACCGATAGACAGGTCCTCCAGATGGTCAAGGACTCCATTGAGGCGGGGGGGAAGGGCGTCTCCATAGGCAGGAACGTCTTCCAGCACAAGGACCCGACGAAGATGGTCAGGGCCATACGGAACGTGGTCATAGACGGTCTCGACGTCGATGAGGCCATCTCGGGCCTGGAGGGGACCAAAGGATGAACAGGACCGTTTGGATAAGGGCGGACCTGGGCCCGGACAGGGATGCACGGAAGCGGATACTGACCACTGCCCTCGAGAACGACCTTTTGAACATCGTTGTCCTCGAAGAGGACCTGGACATCTTCAGGAAGCTCGGCAGGTTCGAACCCATATCCATTATCGATGGGGACATCATCTCTGGCAAGGAGCGCGGGACCTTCATTACCATAAGTGGCAAGGATGATGAGCAAAGGGCCTCTTCCATGGCGGGGAAGGTGGACATGGTCGTCGTCGGTGTCGAGGACTGGAAGGTGATACCGCTCGAGAACCTCATAGCCTCCTTCCAGGGTTCCGGTACAAAATTGATGGCCCAGGTGAGAGACCTTTCCGATGTCCCATTGTTCTTCGGGGCACTTGAGCACGGGGTCGATGGGATAGTGCTCGACCCTGACACCACCGAAAGGATAGTCCAGCTAAGGACGCTGCTCGACAGATGCGGGAGCGAGGACGTTGGTCTTGCTGATGCCAGTATCGTCGAGATACGGAACCTGGGCATGGGCGACAGGGTCTGCATAGATACCTGCTCCCTCCTTCGCATAGGTGAGGGGATGCTCATTGGGTCCCAGTCATCAGGCCTCTTCCTTGTCCACTCCGAATCGGTGGGGTCGGAATATGTCGGGACCAGACCCTTCAGGGTCAATGCCGGTCCCGTCCAGTCCTATGTACTGGGCCCAGCGGATAGGACCCCATACCTTTCGGACCTAAGAGTAGGGGACGAGGTCCTTGCCGTTGACAGGAACGGTTCGACAAGACCTGTGATCATAGGCCGTTTGAAGGTGGAGAGGAGACCTCTCATGCTGATATCGGCAGAGCTCGACAGTAAGATATTCAACATAATCCTCCAGAACGCTGAGACCGTAAGGTTGATATCCGGTGGTGAGCCCGTGTCCCTGGTCGACCTCAAGGTGGGGGACCCCGTTAAGGTCCTGACCAGCGAGGGAGGAAGGCATTTCGGTACAAGGGTCAAGGAGACCATCATAGAGAAATGAGCTGTGGTGCCGGATGACGTCTGTCTGTGTGACCCTCAGGGAGAAGAGCGCCGATGAGGCCCTATCCCTTTCAGGCAAATGCAGGTCCCTTGGTGCGGACCTGGTCGAGATCAGATTGGACCATATGGGGAAAATCGATTGGGCCCCATCGCATCAGACCGCACTTGGGACCCTGGGCCTTGGCTCCGTGCTTACCCTTAGGCCCGAATGGGAAGGAGGTCACTTTTGCGGCAGCGAGGAAGAAAGGGCATCGCTCATCTTGGAAGCCCTGAGGACATGCCCCGACCATGTGGATATCGAACTCGACATGGACGAAAGGCTAAGGGACCCATTGGTCATCAAAGCCAAGGAACTGGGAATAATTACCATCATATCCCATCATGACCTTACGATGACCCCATCCTACGGTAAGATGATGGATATCATAGAACGATGCGTAAGTGCCGGAGGGGACATTGCGAAGTTGGCTGTCAAGTGCTCATCAGTAGAGGATGCCGTTTCCTTGATGCATCTTGCTAGAGATGCCTCTAAAAAGGGGTTCAAATATTCCATAATGGGGATGGGTTTGTGCGGCCACATCACAAGGGTCCTTGCCCCCCGGATGGGGTGCGAGATGGTATATGCTTCCATGGACGACCCTGCATCTTCGGACCAGATCGATATAAGGACCTTGAAGCGTATATGGGAACTCACGGGGACGGGTCAATGGAGATGAGCGCTCCTGGAGCAGGGACAAGGCTGTGCGGTCTCATAGGTGACCCCGTATCCCATTCGCTGTCGCCTGCCATGCACAATGCTGCTTTTCATTTCGAAGGCCTTGATATGGTCTATCTCGCCTTCAGGGTAAGGGAGGTGGGATTGGGCAAGGTCCTTGACGGGGTGAGAGAGCTCAACTTCCTCGGTCTCAATGTCACCATCCCCTACAAATCCAAGGTGATAGGGCTCCTTGATGCGATAGATGATGTTGCCAGAGAGATAGGGGCGGTCAATACCATCGTTAACAATGACGGGGAACTGAAGGGCCATAATACCGACTGGCTCGGAGCATTGGATGCACTCATGATGTCCGGTTTCGAACCGGCCGCCGGGAAAAGAGCGCTCATTATCGGTGCAGGAGATGCATCGAGGGCGGTCTCTTATGCACTGGCCTCCTCGGGGATGGACCTCATCCTAACCAGCAGGAACTGGGACAAGGCCAGGCTACTATCCCGTCAAATGGGCAGGATGACCAGCGCTGAGATGGTCCCGCCCGAGGACCTGGGAGAGCATGTCCGCGACATATCCCTCGTCGTCAACTGCACCCCCCTCGGTATGGAGGGGTTCCCTAACGAGCTCCCTCTTGATGAGGGACTGATCGACAGCGGAATGACGTTATTCGACATCGTTTACAATCCCATGGAGACACCATTCATAAAGGCAGCAAGGGCCAGGGGGGCGCATATCGTCCACGGTCACGAGATGCTCTTAGGCCAGGGGGCAAGGTCCTTCGAGCTCTGGACAGGCAGGAAGGCTCCCATGGAGGTCATGAGGAAAGCGGTCCTTGATCGATTGATGGGGGGGGTCTTGGAATGACCTTGGAGGGGGGGGCCCGATGCTTCGGGGCGGCGACGATAATAAACGGTATAGCCACGGGTCTCGGAGCCTCTTTCGGCATAGGTTTGAGGACCGATGCCAGGGTCAGGCTCGTGAACGACCCTGAACATTTCAAGGTGACTATCAGGAACGATCCTGGCGAGGACCCTACGCTGGCCGTACAATGTGTGAAGGGCGTCCTAGAAAGGTTCGGCTTAAACGACCGATATGGTGCTGATATAGAGACCGATTCCGACATCCCCATCTCCAGAGGGCTCAAATCCAGCAGCGCGGCGTCGAACGCAATCGTACTTGCTGTGCTGGAAGCACTGGGAGAGAGGTCTAGCGACATGGATGTGATATCCATGGGCATAGAGGCATCCTTCAGAGCGGGCGTGACCATAACGGGGGCCTTCGACGACGCGTGCGCGTCATACTTCGGCGGAGCTGTCGTAACGGACAACGTCCAAAGACGGATATTGGCAAGGTACCCCCTTGAAGAGGGTCTTATCGTCATAGTCCATGTCCCGGAGGAGAAGATCCGTAAAAGGAACGTGGACACGCATAGACTGTCAGGGCTCTCACCCGCCATCAAGGCCGCCCATGACCTTGCGCTCAAAGGGGATTACAGGACAGGGCTTATGATGAACGGCCTCATGTACGGGGCGGCCATGGGATTGGACACAAGTATCGCTCTAAAAGCGCTCGAGCACGGCGCCATGACCGCCGGCATTTCAGGTACCGGACCCGCTACGGTCGTCCTCTGCGGTCAACAGAACGCTGATGCGATAGTTACTGCGTTAGGCGGCGGGCATATCATAAGGACCGTAACGAACGACGAAAAGGCCGGACCGATCCCTTGAAGGTCCAACTTCAGCTGTCCGGTGCTTTTATCGTCCTCTTCTCAGCCTGGGGCTGACCTGAGAAAACCGTGCCTATGGACAGCGACTTGGACTTGCATTCCGCGACGCAACGGCCGCACTTGATACAGTCGACCTTGCTCTTGAGGTCGTCCTTGGTGGGGTCGAGCCCCATGGGGCAAACTGCCTTGCACCTCTCGCAATGGGTGCACCATTTCCAATCGAAGTTCCTTCTGACGAGAGATAAAGGGTTCAGTATCGACAGGATGGCGCCCAACGGACAGAAGTACCTGCACCAGGCCCTTCCGTGCGTTAAATAGCCAAATGCCACATAGGCCGAGAACAACCCCACATGGTAGACCAACCAGGTAGCGCTGACGGTCTGCCACGTAAGCCAGTACGGAATGACCCCCAGTAAGGCCCCGAAGCAGAGGTATCTGCAATAGAATATCATGCCTGTAAGGAAGGCAAGGACGACCACACCAACGAGATAAACGTACTTTATGAACCTCATCCACTCGGGGGGGTGGAACTTGTGGATGCTGACCTTGTTGAGCATGTCCATGATCAAACCGAAGGGGCACAGCCAGCCGCAGATGGCCCTTCCCAATGCAACGCCAAAGGCCACGAGGACCCCGTAGATGTAGATGGGCAGCCGTGAATCTATGACATATCTCTGCAGCATCCCTATCGGGCATCCCAGCCAGGCAAGTTCGCAAGCCTGACAGTTGAGCGTGCAGGTGATGCCGCTGGTCCTAGGTATGGGAGCATGCCAAGCGTCAGGCAGCTTACGGAATATGCCCAACCTGTGGAATGCGAAGGCCCCTATCTGCATGGGCAGCCTGAATGCCACCCCTCCGAACCGGATGACGGCGATGACCACGGCTATTATGACCGTATAGGCGACCAGTAACAGGGGTAGTGCGCTGACCATTCTTCTAACCTGCCTTACCTTCCATCAATACCCTATATGCCTCGCCCAATCATAGTTCGCGAACTCCCTCACGTACCAGTCGTCTCCCAGCTGGAACGCAAGGATCAGGGCCAATATGGCAGAGAGGAGCAGGACAAGACGGACCCTGACGACGATCTCGGGTGTGAGGTCGAACCCCTGGACACGGGCAATGATGCCCCCTACCAGTTTGCTCTTCATGACCCCTTCCATCTTCAATTTGGCCAACGTATCACCTTCCTGCCTTATCGACCCACATATCCAATGTGGTTACGAACCACAGTGGATCGAACTATCCGAACCTGCGGTATTTAACAGTTTCTGGCTCATTGTTCCTATTCGGAAAATATGGACCATGCCGAACAGAGAAATAATTAAGATAATATAGTGTATAATTTAATATTATCTTTGATCGGATTGATGGTCCGTGACCGGGGTGCTCAATGGCTGGATATCCTTTCCATTTGAGCATGATTTTTCCTGGATTGTCCAATAATGTGAACAGAATGACCCGGGTGTCGCCATTATTGTACTTCTATGTACATTTATGAATATAATTCTCTGGGAAAACCCTCAAAAGGATTAATTAGTCAATGGTTCAATGATTCCCTCCTTAACTAGTATCTACCGTTTGAGGTCAGGTGATAGACATGGCAAAGGATAAAGAAATTGGAGGCAGAAAAATGACCATCCTATCCGTCCTCAAGACCTACGGATTGGCATTTTCGATCATGCTTATGCTGTTCGGGATCCTGCTACTGCCCTCATCCCATGTGATGGTCCACAGTAAAAGCCTTTTATCGGAGATCACCGGGGAGGTCAAGGCGAGCGCCTATACGCCCTTCGTGAACAACGAGTTCGTATTCTATTGGAGCCCTATAGACCCGCTCTACGACCAGGCGGATACAGAGCAGAACTGTCCATGGGGCATAGAGAACGGCCACAACGATGACGACAACAACGGGCAGACCGATGACGAGGATAGACGTGGTATAAGCTTCTACGGTGATACCTATATAAGCGATGAGGGTGCGATAGCCATAGGAAGTTACGATAAGAACAACAAGATAACGGTAAAGGTGGTCAACGGCCACCTCTTCACCGATAATTTCAAGAAGGAGTACCCGGCGAACACCATACACTGCAAGGATGGTATGGTCTACGATGTCGACCAGGACGATGATGGAAAGCCTGACAAGGACCAGCCTGACATGATAGACCTCATGGACCCGGCTCGCGCCCCCTTGAACTCCCCTGACCTATTGAAGGTGAAGGACCATGTCCTCTGGTCGGGTACACTGGACAAGTACGAGGGCAAGGTATTCTACACCACAAAGGATTGGTGGCTCTGGGACGGGGTGTTGAAGGTCGAATCCACGGGCAGGATCACCATCAATAAGATGACCGTGACCGATGGTTATATCGATAAGAACGAGAACGGCCTTCCGGACCTCTGGGACGATTGTGACCCGGACAACGGGAACTACAATAACGGGGACGATGAGATCTCCCACGGAGTGGATACGCAATGGTTCGCCAATGGACTTAGCGATGATGCCGTCTGGTCCTTCTACGGGGACGAGTTCTTCGGGTTCGTCCACCGCGACCTATTGATCGCCAGCTATGATGATGATAACAAGATCGAGATAATCGATATGACGGATGGGGACGATACGCAGACCGTCACATTAGATGCTTGGGAGAACTTCCAGTGGGTATCGACCTTCGTCGAGGATACGACGTGCGGAGGCAACGATGCCGGGGACAACGACGAACTGGACTGGAACAATGGTAACTTCAATCCCCTACGCTTGTTCACCATGCCCTCTCAGTACAGGACGGACCTCCTGGACAAGAGCGGAACGCCAGATGCCAACATAATAGGGATGTTCGCGTTGAATGACGTGCCCCTATCGACCTCGGCCACCTTGCGTCAGGAATACAACGGCAGATGGTGGATAGAAGATGGGGACAATAAATGGCGCATAGACCATTCCGAGAACGAACTGAAGGTCTATGAGTACATAAACTGGGACGATACCGGATCCGTTAAACGGGCGATGTCGAGCGACATCATAGGAAAGGCGGTCGACTCTGGTAACTTCGAGGCAGACTGGGTAGTTGTAAGGTCCGATAAGCCAGTGACCATATATGGTGGGATGTGGGACAACAACTTCCATTCCCAGGCCTACGGGTTCCTTGGTTCGCGGTACCTCGTTCCCTTGTCGACGGCGATAACCATCACCGGTCTTGAGAGGGAAGCGCATGTCGAAATGGAGTTCGATGACAAGGCCGAGGAGGACTGTAGTGTCACTATTCACCCCGGTGAGATGTATACCTACAAGAGCATGACGCCCAGGCCATTCTCCAACAATTACGTAGGCGAGATCTCATGGGCCAAGATCATAAGCGATTGGCCCATCCGTGTCGAGTACTGGATGGCGAACGACGACAATGCCTTCGACGGGACCCAGATATCCACGTTCAAGAAGGGGTTCGATTACTACCCCGCCATGGAGAAATGGAACCTGGCCATCCACCACCGCTGCATCGTCTATATCACGGCCCTTGAGGATGATACATCCGTGGGTTGGACCGGGACATGGCTTAGCGAGCAGCCATCGCATGCATTGCTTGACAAGTACGATATCCAAAGGATAGTCGTGGACTCCGACGAGGATTACAACGGTGATGAGAACGATGACACGGAACCCGATAACGAGGACGAGCTGGAATCGGTCATGCAGATGATAACGGTGAACGCCGACAAGGAGGTCATGCTCGAGGTGAGGTATGCACGTGATTACTCCTGCGAACCTCAGGACATGGACCTGGTCCTGTCGGTCAAACCGACCATCCAGAGGTCGCAGGGAGGGACGAACTTCTATCCCATGCCGCTGGTCCTGACGCTGCTCTTCGCTGTTGAGGCCGTGGTCGTGGTTTCCGGGTCAAAGGGCCTCGTAGGGACCCTGACACTGACGGACAAGGGCCGCCTCTCGAAACTGTTCAACCGGTCCAAATGAGGTCGTTCAAATGGCACTGAATATCTTCAGGGCAATGCTGCTCCTTGTCTCTGTGGTAGGGCTCCTTTTCCTGCCCATGTCCGGGGTCCTTTTCTACAGTTCCCCGATGACCATTGCCATCAAGGACAATATCAGGGTCTCAACTGAGAGGACGGAACACACGGATTACAGTTCGACCGATATTACAGCCTTCACGAACACGGAATACGTCTTCTACGTCCCGCCGCCCGTGACCAAGTCGCTCGAACGTCCATCCGTCTGGTACGGGTTCCAGTACAGGTCGGGCGAGTTCGTAATGTCGAACCTCTCGAGCATCCAGATATTCTCCTACGAGAACGGAGCCTCGGTCAAACTGGAATGGTTGAACGCGACGGTCATAGACAAGGCCGTTTTCGATGCGAAGGCCGGGACGTGGTCCCTCAAGGAAGGGTATTCCGTGAAATGGATGGAACACCTTACCGGAGCAGTGAAGAGGACGGAGAGGATAGACCTCAAGGAGTACAGTTCGTGGGAGTTCGCTCTCAACAATTGGGCGGTCAATGAGGACTTCAGGGTCCTCTCTGGCACCATACGGGTCACATCCGATTATCCGATATCGGTCATGCACCACAAGCTCTGCCCCTCTGGCTCGAAGTACGATAACGGTGAGGACAAGATCAACTACTACTGGGACGGGGTCTATTCTGCCTACACCAGCAAGCTCTACACGAGGATCGCCAGGGACTGCTGGATAAGCGCCCTTGAGGCCCATACCACCGTCCATGTCTGGGACTTCTCCGACAAGAACGACGAGGCGGTGTTCGAACTGGACAGGTTCGAGGGATGGTCCTACACCCGGAATCCCATCTTCGAACAGTACGGTTTCGACGACGACAACGTCCTCATCAGTGCGGACAAACCCCTCTCCATAGTCGCAGGGATCCAGGCCGACCAGTGCTTCCTCCAGGTCTATGGAAAGGATTCCAAGGACTTCCACTTCCCTAGCTTCGGACAGGTCCTCATCCATGCCCCGGACGGTGCCACGATAGAGCTCGAGGACACGAACGGCAACCAGGGTTCGTTCGAGGGGACCATGGGAAAGGGAGAGATGAGGACATTCGACTTCAAGGTTGCCTACAAATTGAGGGGCTATTCATCGTTCGAGTGGGCAACGCTTAGGTCCAGCAAACCAGTCAAGGTCTACACCCTCTCCAACAATCAGTGGTACCTCAATGAGGAATCAAATGGGCTGATCTCTGGTGAGGAGTATCTCACCACCGACAAGGCGACCACGACCTTCTACCCTTTTGGAAAGGTCCCCTACCCTGCCGCCACCGACTACAGGATACCTCTCTACGGACGGGCCTATATATCTGTGGTGAACCTGGATGAGGGATCGAACGATGTCAAGGTCGATTTCGATGAGCTGTACCTCCCTTTCAAGAAGAGGTTGGCGCCCTTCGAGACCGTGACCATGGAATACTCTGAGGACTCCTATTACTACATGGACATGGTCATATCCGATACCGGTTACAAACAGCCTCCGGAGTGGAATTACAAGGACCCCCACAACAGGTTCATGCTGGATTCGGTGCCCAGGATAGCGGTGGACAGGGGCCTCATGGACAAGATATTCCTTTCGGATGAGAACATAACCAAGGGGTCCCTCGTCAAGGTCTCGAGCGACGCTCCCGTCATGGTGTTCATCAATTACGACAGGGACACGCTCTGGGCCCCACAGGGTGTGGACCTCATACCTGGACTGACCCCGCCAACTTACCGGGGCCTGCCCGACCTCCTACCGACCATAGTGGCCATAGCGGGAGCTGCGATAATAATGGACATGATAGCCGTCGCGATCGGCTGGAGGTCCATTGCGGACATTGCGCTCAAGGGCATCTGGAAGAAAAAGGGCCCATCCAAACTTAAGGTTCCCGCCGCTACCTGATTACTGGCCGCCAATAATCATAAGGATAGTTTTTTATCTGCGTTGAAGGGCTTTTATTCGATAGAAAGGACCCTGTATGGGGTGATGTGATATGGACCGGCTCAGATGCGGGATATTGGGTGCCACTGGTATCATAGGACAGAGGTTCGTTCAGACGCTCACACGACACCCCTGGTTCGATCTTGTCTCGCTCTATTCCTCTCGAGCGGACGGCAAGAGGAGATATGAAGGTACCGTCAACTGGTTGCTCGGACCCGAGGTCCCTTCCTCCGTTAGCGATATCGTCCTATCCGAATACGGTTCCATCTTGACGGGTAGGAAGGATGTCGATGTGGTCTTCAGCGCCCTGCCAGCGGACACCGCACAGAAGCTGGAGAGAAAGGCGGCCAGGAAGGGCATCCATGTCATATCGAACTCGAGCTGCCACAGGATGGACAGGGACATACCTCTCATGGTCCCCGAGGTGAACGGCGACCATCTCAAGCTCTTAGATGGCCGAAAGGACAAGGGCATACTGGTGACGAACCCGAATTGTACAACGGTGGGATTGGTCATGCCCCTTGACCCTATCAGGGACCTTATCGAGGGAGAGGTCCATGTTTCCTCCTACCAGGCGATATCAGGAGCAGGATATCCCGGGGTCGCGAGCCTGGACATCTACGGAAATGTCGTCCCCTTCATAAACGGCGAGGAGGAGAAATTGATAGAGGAACCTGGCAAGATAATGGGTTCCCTCAAAGGCGGCAGTATCAGAAGCTCCCCCCTCAAGGTCGTTCCGAACTGTGCCCGCGTGGGCGTCAAGGACGGACATCTGGTCTCCTTCTCTGCGAGGGTCGAAAAGGGCACCGATGCCGATGATATCATCAAGCTCATAGGGGCGAAGAAGGGGCTGAAAGGGCTCCCGAGCGCTCCGGAGAGGCCCCTGGTGTACAGGAAGGAAAGGGACAGGCCCAGGCCTGACCTCGATTCCTTCAGCGGGGACCCGCCCGGTATGGTGGTCTCCGTCGGCAGGGTAAGGGTCGATGACGGCATGCTCCGGGCGTTCTCGCTCGTCAACAACACCATAAGGGGCGGCGCTGGTAATGCCGTGCTCATCGCCGAGCAATGCAAGAGGGAGGGATACCTGTAGTCCAGCAGATGGACCTTCAGGTCCTCAAGTTCGGCGGCTCCTGCCTCTCAGGCGCGGACGGGTTCAGGAAGGTACAGAAGGTCATAAGGACCGTGCCAGGGAACAAAGTGGTGGTCCTGTCCGCAGTGAAGGATGCCACCGACCTTTTGATGTCCTATCTGGAGGACAGGTCAAGGCCCAAGCTGGCACTCTTCAGGGAACTGCACATGAACCTGGCCTGGGAGCTGATCCTGGACGGTCTTGACATAGAGAGGTTCTCCGATGTCCTGGACGCCGAACTGAACAGTGTCAAGGAACTGATAGGGGCAGAGGACGAGGCCGTTCCAGGGTGGGTCCACGACCATATCATCACCTGCGGTGAGAGGTTGTCGGTCAAGATGATGGGGCTTTACCTTGAGGGGAGGGGGTCGGCTGCGGTCCCTCTCACTTCCGAGGAGGCCGGTATCGCTGCGATGGGCGAGCATGGGAACGCCGAGGCTGACCTCGAAGCGACAAGGGGGCCCCTCAGGGACAAGGTCTTCCCGCTCCTGTTGGACGGCAAGGTCCCCGTTATCACTGGTTTCTACGGGATGCTCCCAGATGGGAGGGCAGCGACGTTCGGCAGGAACGGGTCCGATTATTCGGCATCCGTCGTGGCCAGCATCCTGCAGGCAGGTGAGCTGGTCCTCTACAAGGACGTCAAGGGCTTCATGTCCGCGGACCCTGGGATAGTGCCCGATGCGAGGATACTCGGGTCGGTGACCTTCGAGGAGGCCTCCGAGCTCTCAAGGTTCGGGGCCAAGGTCATGCACCCTGCAACCTTCGGGCCTCTGATGGGAACTGCTATCACCATAAGGATCGCCGATCTCAATGACCTTGCCTCGCCTGGCACCAGGATGGTGGGGGTCAGGGATGGGCCCGGTGGGGAGATTGGCGTCGCCTCCCGGAAGGACCTGGCCTGCATCAGGCTCGACGCCAGCGGCAAACGGGCCGCCCCGGACATCCTTTGCGAGGCCTACAGGGCCCTATCCGTCAAAGGGGTCGAGGTACTGTCCGTCGTGATGTCACAGACCTCCATAGGTATCATGGTACCATCGAAGGACCGGCTCAAGGCCATCGATTCGCTGGAGGAGGCGACCATCGGCGGCAGGGGCAGGGTCAGGTCAGAGGACGGGCTTGCCCTCATAGGCCTTGTGGGGGAGAGGCTCGAGGGGGACCCGGCCTTGATAGGGAAATGCTACCTTGCCCTTTCAGAGGCAGGTATCAAAGCTCGGATATCGGGCTCTGGTGGGACAAGGACGGCCTATTACCTGATCGTGGATGGGAAGGATGTCCAGGCCGCAGTGAGGACCCTCCACGGGAAATGCACATGAACCGAGGATGGACCGGTTTTTCGATAATCGAAAAAATATTTCGATGTTCGACAGACTTAAATATCGTGCCCGCTTGAACCCTTCAATATGACCGGGGAGCTCGATGACCTCGATTGGACCATCCTGAAGATGCTCAAGGAGGATTCCAGGCGGACCAACGTCGCCATCGCCGGTGAGCTCAAGGTGTCCGAGGGCATGGTCAGGCAGAGGATAGCAAGGCTCAGGTCCGACGGCATGGTGAAGAGGTTCACCATAGAGACCGCCTCCCGCGGGCTCAAAGCAATAGTTGAGGTCAACATAGACGTGAACGTCCTCACCGGCAAGATCGCGAAGAGGATCAAGGCCTTGAAGGGGGTGGAGAGGGTCTACGAGATATCCGGTGATACCGACATCATGGTGATAGTGGACGTCGCAAATACCATCGAGCTAAATACGACGATAGAGGCCATACGGGCCCTGGGCAACGTCAGGTCGACCAAGACAAGGCTCATATTGGGGGAGCAGTAGGCAAGGGATATCCTTCATGGTGGAGATACTCGATTCGACCCTCAGGGAAGGGGAGCAGACCCCAGGCGTGACGTTCTCCGTCGATGAGAAACTGAGGATAGCTTCCATGCTCGACGATTTCGGTGTGGATCACATCGAAGCGGGCCACCCTGCGGTCTCCCCGGACATAAGGAGGGCATTGAAGGCCATCGCCGGTCAGGGGTTCAGGGCCAATGTCCTGGCCCACAGCAGGGCCCTTATATCGGACATCGATATGGCCCTTGACTGCGACGTGGAATGGATAGGGCTCTTCATAAGCGTCCTTGACGGCAGATTGAAGGAGCATTTCAGGAAGGACCTCCGCCAGGTCTGTGATATCGTCCACGATGCGGTATCCTATGCCAAGGCCCACGGGTTGAAGGTGAGGTACACCCCGGAGGATACCCTCCGTTCGAACTTCGAAAGCGTGGTGGCTGTTTCCAAAGCGGCACTCGATGCAGGTGCCGACAGGATAAGCGTTGCCGATACTGTCGGAGCTGCCCTTCCCTCGAAGATAGGTCCGTTCGTCAAGGACCTAAAGGCCAGGACCGGCGCTGAGATCAACGTTCACTGCCACAACGACCTGGGACTCGCCCTGGCGAACTCCCTGGCCGCCATGGAGAACGGGGCGGTCTGCATCGATTCTTGCGTCAATGGTCTCGGTGAGAGGGCTGGGATAACCGACCTCGCCGAGCTTACCGTCGCCCTTAAGGTACATTACGGTATCGATAACGGATGGAAGCTCGAGATGCTCCCGGAGCTGTCGGAGGAGGTGGAGAGGTGCTCCGGGATGAAGGTCGCTTCAAACGCTCCCATAGTAGGCTCGAACGCCTTCTCCCACAACGCGGGGCTGCACGTCTCCGCCGCTCTCAAGAGGCCCTCCTTCTACGAGGTGGTCCCCGCGGAGACTGTGGGTAGGAAGAGGAGGTTCGAGCTGGACAAGTTCACCGGAAGGGACCTGGTGGATTCAATACTGGACCAGAACACCATCTCACTGAACACATCCCAGAAGGACCATCTGATGGACCTGATAAAATCAAGGGAGAAGGGGTCCTTCAGCCTTGACGAGGTCCTCTGCACCGCAAGGGGATTGGGTTCTGGGAACTTCTGCTAGGGGCATCGGGCCGATGAACTCGTATGGGAAGGCCGGATTGACCAATGTTCTTACGAATTCTGTCAAATATATGATAATTGCATTTCTATATTCGTAAAAAAAATTCGAACTAAGTAAATATCATATACCATAAGCCTATACATCCTTCCGGTCGAAAATGATATGACCACGGAGACCGGAAAATGACGCAGGACTGCCCCGTATGCGGCGCTGACATAACGAACAACGGACTGATGATGAACGAACTCGTTCCCTGCCCGGAATGCGGCAGCGACCTCGAGGTCATAGAGCTCACCCCCCTCAAGCTCGACAAGGCCCCCGAGGAGAAAGAGGATTGGGGGGAGTAGGTCCCTTTGGAACTTGCGCTCGCCTACAGCGTCATAAGGCTAGATGAGAAGATGCTCATAGAGGCCGCAAGAAGGCTCGATGTCAAGCTTACCCTGGTGAGGATGGAGGACGTATCCGCCCAGGCCGGTGAGCGGCCCATAGAGGCCGATGCGGTCCTGGACCGTGGCATCAGCCAGTTCAGGTCCTTCTACTTCCTAAAGCTCGCAGAGGATGCGGGCATCTTCACTATGAACCCCTCCGAGGTCGTACGTGTGTGCGGGGACAAGTTCCTGACCACCTCCGCTATGATAAGGAACGGCATCCCCACCCCAAGGACCTCCATGGCCCTATCCCCCCCATCGGCCTTGGAGGAGATCGAGAGGCTCGGCTACCCCTGCGTCATAAAACCCGTCGTCGGTTCCTGGGGCAGACTGCTCGCAAAGGTCAACGACAGGGAAGCTGCCGAGGCCATACTCGAGCACAAGGACGTCCTCGGAGGGTACCCCCATTCCGCCATCTACATCCAGGAGTATGTCGAAAAACCTGGAAGGGACATCAGGACGTTCGTGGTCGGAGATGAGACCATCTGCGCCATCTACAGGACCTCCGAACATTGGATAACGAACACCGCCAGGGGCGGAAAGGCAACGGTATGTCCTGTGACGCCCGAGCTGAACGAGCTCTGCCTGAGGACGGCCAAGGCAGTAGGCGGCGACCTTGTCGCAATAGACCTGTTCGAGACCGGGAACGGTCTCAGCGTCAACGAGGTCAACCACACCATGGAGTTCAAGAACAGCGTACAGCCCACCGGGGTGGACATACCCGGTAGGATCATTTCCCATTTCGTCGAGAAGGCAAGGTGCTGACATTGACATCCGTTTCCATCATAGGGGGTTCGGGTTACGTCGGCGGTGAACTGGCAAGATTGGTGCTGACCAGGGAGGACCTGGAGCTCGTCCAGGTAACATCGGAGAGCGCACTGGGAGAGCATCTGCACACTGCCCACCCGAACCTGAGGGGGAGGACCGATATCAGGTTCACATCCCCGACGGAGCTCAAGAATGTTGATTATCTCTTCAGCGCGCTCCCCCACGGGTCCTCCAATTCAAGGATGAGGGAGCTAATTACCCATGCGAAGCATGTGATAGATACCTCGGCGGACTTTCGGCTCACCGACCCTGCGGTCTACAAGAAGTGGTACGGCAAGGACCATTCGTCCCCAGAGCTCCTCGGGACCTTCCCTTACGGACTGCCGGAGCTCCATCGAGAGGATATGAAGGTGAAGGGGCGGGCGGCAGCTCCTGGATGTGTCGCAACCTCCATCATCCTTGGGCTCTACCCATTCAGGAACATCGCAGGAAGGGTCATAGCGGATTCGAAGATAGGCTCGTCCGCTGCGGGAAAGACGCCGTCGGATTCCTCCCATCATCCCGAAAGGAGCGGGGTAATAAGACCCTATGCTCCGGTGGACCATAGGCACAGGGCGGAGGTCCTGCAGGAGACGGGGGTGGATGTGATGATGACCGTCCATGCGGTGGAGATGGTGAGGGGGATCTCAACGACCCTGCACATAGAATTGAAGGAACCAATTGCTGAGAAGGATGTCTGGGGGCTCCTCAGGGGCACCTACGGGAAGGAGCCGTTCATCAGGGTCGTCAGGTCCAGCAAAGGGACCTTCAGGTACCCGGAGCCCAAGCTCATCATGGGGAGCAACTACTGCGACATAGGGTTCGAGCTCGATCCGAACGGAAATAGGCTCGTCGTCTTCTCCGCCATAGACAATCTGATGAAAGGCGCTGCAGGGAGCGCTATGCAGTGCATGAACGTGATAATGGGCTGTGATGAGAGGAAAGGTCTGGAGTTCGCAGGGCTCCATCCCATCTGAGGTGCCTGAGATGATAGTGGTGAAGATAGGAGGCGCTGTCGGCACCCAGCTTGACAACCTTGTATCGGACATAAGCGGCAGGAAGGATGTCCTGATCGTCCACGGTGGTTCGGATGAGATGAACAAGCTCTCCGAACAGCTCGGGAGACCCCCCAGGTTCGTCACATCGCCTTCGGGTCACGAGAGCAGGGTCACTGACGGACCGACCCTTGACCTATTGAGGATGACCTATTCAGGCCTTGTGAACAAGAGGTTCGTGGAGATGCTGAGGAAGGGGGGCGTGAACGCCATAGGGCTCTCCGGCATCGACGGAGGGCTGCTGCAGGGGAAGAGGAAGGGCTCTGTCAGGTATCTGGAGGAAGGCAGGGTAAAAGTGCTCCATGACGACAACACCGGGACCGTAGAGAGAGTGAACACGGACCTGCTGGAGCTACTCCTTTCCGGAGGCTACGTTCCGGTCCTCACCATACCCATAGAAGCTGAGGACCATGGTTCCCTCAACGCCGATGCTGACAGGGTCGCCGCGGCCGTTGCAGGAGCGGTGAAGGCCGAGGCCCTGGTGCTCCTCACCAACAAGCCTGGTCTATTGAAGGACCCGGAGGACCCGACCTCTCTTGTCAGGAAGGTTCCAAGGAGCGAGCTGGATGCGGCCATGGAGCTTGCAAGGGGCAGGATGAAGAAGAAGGTCCTGGCCGCCAGGGAGGCACTGGAACAAGGTGTCCCTAAGGTAGTGATATCCAGCGCCAATTCGGACAGGCCCCTAACAAGAGCGATGTCGGGGGAGGGTACTGTCCTATGCTGAGCGAGAGCGACCTGGAATCGGGGGCCATCATCAAGAGGGGCATAGAGATGGTCAGAGGTGATGGATGCCATGTTTGGGACGCTACCGGGAAGAAGTACATCGATATGGGAGCAAGCTACGGGGTCTTGAACGTCGGGCACAGGAACAGGATGGTCCTTGATGCCATCAAGGCCCAATCAGAGGAGCTAATCTACGTATCTTCAAGCTACGACAATCCTGCAAGGAGGGAGCTCATGGAGAGGCTCCTATCAGTCTCACCTGAGGGGATGTCGCGGGTATTCCTGTGCAATTCCGGTACGGAATCCATGGAAGCTGCCCTCAAGTTCGCTTTCAAGCTGACAGGGAGGAAGAAGCTGGTGGCCGCAAAGAGAGCGTTCCACGGCAGGACCCTGGGTTCGCTTTCGCTGACGTTCGCTCCCGCCCATAGGGAGGGGATGGACGGGCTTCTGCTCCCTGTGGAATTCGTTCCTTACGGCGTCATAGATGAGATGAACAGAGCTGTGACAGAGGAGACCGCCGCAGTGGTCCTGGAGCCCATCCAAGGGGAGGGGGGTGTACATGTCCCTCCCGAAGGTTATCTCAAAGCGGTGAGGGAGATATGTGATGAGAAGGGGGCGCTTCTCATCATTGATGAGGTCCAGACCGGGCTTTGCAGGACTGGTAGGTTCTTCGCCATACAGCATTCTTCGGTCGCTCCCGATATCATGTGCGTTGGAAAATCGTTGGGAGGGGGGCTGCCCATAGCGGCGGCTGTGCTTAGCAGGAGGATGGGAGAGGTGCCCAAGGGCCTCCACGGTTCGACGTTCGGCGGGAACCCCCTTGCCTGCGCTGCAGCGAACGCTTCCCTTGAGTTCATGGTCGAAGAGAGGCTGGATGTGAGGGCCGCATCCCTGGGAAAGCATCTCATGGACGGTCTGAGGGACCTGAAATGCCCCCAGATAAGAGAGGTCCGGGGTAGGGGACTTATGGTGGGTCTTGAGCTCCGGTCAAGAGCAGGACCTTTCCTCTCGGCCCTTCTCGATAAGGGGATAGCGGCCATTCCGACAGGGGCATCCGTCATCAGGTTCCTGCCTCCCCTTGTCATAGGCAAGGATGACATAGATACTGCTGTCTCGACGGTCAAGGAGGTCCTGGATGGACCGGTCAGTTGAGCTTTTATCATCCCTCGTATCCATACCCTCGCCGACCGGTTCCACCGAGAGAGCGGTGGAGTCCTTGAGGGCATGGTGCGTCGGGAATGGGATGGATGCCGTTATTGACAGGGGAGCGCTCGTCATCAACCCCGGAGCAAGGGACCTCCTGCTCCTGGGACATATCGATACGGTCCCGGGGGAGGTCCCTTTAAAGGTCGAGGATGGGATATTGTGGGGGAGGGGGAGCGTGGATGCGAAAGGCCCCCTGTGTGCCGCTGTCTCGGCCTTGAGTGAGCTTCCGGACCTTTGGGACAGGGTGATGCTTGTAGCTGTCCCCGACGAGGAGGGGGGTTCTGAGACAGCAAAAAGGTTGAGGGACGAGCTCCCCGAGATGCCCTGCATCATCCTTGAGCCCGGGGGATGGGATGGGATAACGATCTCGTACAGGGGGAGGGCCTTATTCGATGTGGAGGTCAATGCTCCCAGGGCCCATTCTGGGAGCAATGAGCTGTTCGCTCCAGAGGTCGCTATTGACCTCTTCAACAAGCTGAGCGAGAGCTGGAGACCAAGGGTCCTCAGGATAGAAGGTGACCAGCTCAGGACTTTGATGAGGCTCGATATCAGGTATCCGGAGGATGAGATGCTTGTCCTCCACGAAATTCCCGGCGTGACCTATCATTCAGTGGAGAACACACCGCCGTATTCGAGCGACAAGAGGTCACCTCTCGTCCGTTCTTTCCTCGGAGCGATACGGTCGCAGGGAGGGACACCAGCGTTCAAGAAGAAGACCGGGACCTCTGACATGAACGTGCTGGGAGTGAAGTGGAAGACCCCCATCATCGCCTACGGGCCGGGAAACAGTTCTTTGGACCATACGGATTCGGAGAGGCTTGACATCGATGAGTATGCAAGAAGCACAGGCGTCCTGAAAGAGGCCGTCAAAAGGTCATTATCAAGTTCATGAACCCATATGGTATTGTATCATCCTTCATCCGATAGGCCCCAATCCTCATAGAGGATGCCCTCCTCCCCCTGGTCCGGACCTGGTGATACAATATCATCATCTGATGTCCCCCGACCATTTTTCTTGACCAGGAAGAATATCATGAGCCCTAATAGGACCACAGATAGCAGGATGATGATGATGGCTATACGCAATAACGGGGACCTGTCCCTATGCGACGTTCTCTCCAGCGTCACGTTCATTACGAACTGAACGGTCCTGGAGGTGTTCCCATCAGATGCATCTATGATAACCGGATAGATGCCTTTGATACCATCTGGGACCTCGATCAGGATGTCTATGCTTTCGACCGATCCCGCAGCGATCTCGACCCTATCTCTGGACAATGTCACCAATTCCGCCCCCGGCCCGGATAGGTTCAGATCCATGACGAGGCTCTCCGTTCCGGAATTGGTGATGTTCAATCGGTTCGCGTACGAGCCTGTCGATGTGATGTTGATGACCTTATCATGGTAGAGTGAGAGCATGAACGAACGGACCGGCAGTGAAGTGGTGTTCACTACCGCCATGAGCAAGGGCCGACCATCAGAGCTGTTCAGTCTGAGGGACAAAGTATCCACTGTCCCGCCAATTGTCCCAAGTGGGATGGTATGGGCGAGTTCGATCCTTTCGATGGCCCCGGGCAGGACCTCGATGTCGCTTTCCGATACAACCTCTATTTGCCAGCCAAGGCGGGATACCGCTTCGACATTGTAGGATAGAGGGATGTTCGACTTGCTCTTAAGAACGAACTCGTACGTTACAGTGTCACCGGGTTTGGCCGATCCGCCTTGTGGTGGGAGCAGTTCGACCGAGACATGCTCCAGCACCTCGACCACTATCATGATGGAGGCGTTCACGCTCGGATGGTCCTTGGAACGGACGATGAGACCGAGATCGTGAACCGATGGCGGAACGTTGCTGCCTAGCGATATGTTCACTAATGCGGAGCGTGACACATTCGGGGCTATCTCTCCATCTTCCATATCCACGGTCACATTCCATCCTGCCCCGAGAGAGATGTTATCGAAAACGTAGGTGTCCGGTACGTTCCCTACGTTCCGGACATGAACGGTGGTCGATACCGATGAGAACGGAGCGATAGGGATACGCCCCATGTCCGATCCCAAACGAACACCGTATGTCGATCCGACGACCAACGTAACGTTCTTGAGAACAGATACAGAACCATTGGAGACAGAGAATGCCTTGATGATGATGGAAAATGAAACGTTCCCGAGGGTTCCGTTGGGCACTATGACCTTTACAAGGGCTTCCCTGGTCCCGCCCGGCGGTACCCCTGTGCCGTTGAACGTCACAAGAGGTCCATACCTTGCTGGAAGGGTTTCACATGCTGCTGTAAGGCCAATATCGTCGATGGCGTTGCCATTATTGGTCATGTTCAACCTGAATGTGGCATTATCACCCGGGTCGCAGTGGAGTGCATCATCATCCGAAACCAGTCCTATGCCCCATACACGCAGCGCATACGTCGTGACCTCTACTGTATCATTGACCTCGCTCCCTGCAATAGCGGCCTTGATAACCAAGGTCCGGTCATCGTTCGCAGGAGCATTCTCAGGGACCTGTACGCTCAACGTAAGCTCCCTTACCTCACCGGGCCTTACTTCTTTCCCATCGAAGGTGAGTTCATATGACCAGGAAGCTGTCGGCTCCAGAATATCGAGCTTAATGTCACTAATTCCCCCGCCGGTGTTCCTTATCTCTAGTACATTTACAGCCTCTTCCCCGGGGTAGGCTCCGGCGCTCCTGTCATCCCCTATTATCTCTATCCCGACCGGAGGGACCCAGTAAGGGGACATCTCCAGGAGGAACTGACCTATGCCCGCGACGCCCCAGTACCATCCCGTGCAGTACTCTTCGGTGTCGTCCATCTTCTCCATGTGGTTCCATCTCTCGACACCGGACGAGACCTCCATTGACCTGTTCTCGACCCAGGCGGCCGACCTCTTCGCCAAGTCCAGATAGGTCTGGTTGCCTGTGATACCGTACGACATTATGAGCGAATGACCTATCCCGGAATTGCCCATGAGGAGGCCAGTGATATATTCGCTGCCCCCAACTAGATGGGGCCATTTGGATTCGTTGAGATTCACATCCAAGCGCTGGGATATGACCCAGTTCATTAGCTGTTCGGCACAGGTCCTGTACCTTTCGTCATTGGTCGCATCATAGAGCATGAAGAGGACGAGCGCCTGGCTGGGGTCGCCGTGGCAGAACATGTTCATGTAATCGATGGTTACCTGCTCGGGTCCCATGACAACGGCTTGCGATAAGGTCCAGTTCCCACCTGCCCTTGCCTGGTCGAGGTAACTTCTGTTCCCTGTTGCATTGTACATCAGAACGAAGAACTGCACTATCCCGCACGTACCCCCGCACCAGGTCGTTGATGGCGCGATCTCCCCCTCGACCCGGACCCAGGAGCGCTGTCCCGGCGCTGGTTCATTTGCCATATCGATGAGCCACTGAGCCCCACCAAGGGCATGGTCACGGTATTCGATATCGCCTGTCTCCTTGTAGAGCTCGTAGAGGATGTAAGATATCCCGGCGGTCCCGTGGTACCATCCCGTCATGTTGTAGTTGATGGTAGAAAAGGACCTCCATTTGTACCCTGCTCCAACGGGTATTGCTTCATCGACCAGCCAGTTCGCACCCTTTATCGCATATTCGAGATAGATCGGGTCATCTGTGGCCTGGTGGAGGAGCATGAGGTATTCGATGGTTGACCCTATGCCTCCGTAATGGTCCGGGTCGTACTCGTTCAGTCCTTCCCACTTCGACCATCTGCATGCGTCCGGAGCTGTTGGTTCGGCAAGGGAGATGAGCCACTTTCCGGCCCCTTCAGCATACTCCAGATAGGTTGCGTTGCCTGTTGCATCGTGCAGCATCAGGAAGAACTTCCCTATACCGACGACACCCATGGACTGTTCTGTCATGAACGTCGTTGTGTCCAGGTCCGAGTTGTACCATTTATAAATTCCCGGAGATGGCTCAAGTGCAATGCTCATCAGCCATCTTGCACCGGCCTCCGCATGATAGAGATGGGGGTCCTGGACAGGACTTGGGCCTCGACCGTCAATGGATAATGGCTGGTCTTCGAATGCCGCATCAGTACGGATTTGACCTAGGACAAGCGGTGAGAGCAGGAACATCACAGCAAAGAGTGGGACCAAATACCTCATTCCGGCCCTTCCCCCCATGAACCGCTCTCAGGGTCGTCATCTTCGGCCCCTTCTTCCGATCCCCCGTTCGATGCCGTATCTCCTCCCCAGTCCTCATACTCCTCTTCCTTCTTCCTGGACCGAACAAGGACCAGATAGATAACGAGGCCTAAGATCACAAGTATCAGGAATAGAGCGAATGCGTATATGATATAGAGCGGGTCCACATCCGTGTCATCCTCCAGTATCGTGATATTGTACTCCCCAGGCTGGACACCACCAGGGTCGATCTCTAATGTGAGGTTCCTTGCCGAATAAGGTCCAACGGTGATCACATCCTGCGAGAAAGAATGGGAAATACCCTCAGGGGCTTCAAGTGATATTTCAACGTCACTAAGGCCGTTCCCCGTGTTGGTGATGATGACCTCCACCCCCGCGGTTTCATGCCGATGGACCTTGAAAGATTGAACGGTGTCCCTCAATGACAATCCATATGACCTGTCCACGGTCACATTGAATTCCACTGTTCTGTACACGGTCACCGTTCGACCAGATGTCGCTTTGATAGAGATGGTATCCTTGGTCCCGGCAGTGATCTTCTTAGGGATCGTTATGTTGAAAGATACCTCGTCTTCCTCCCAAGGTAGAAGAGAGAGACTGGACGACCCGACAACGGTCCAGTCATTGATGGAATCTATCTCTATGAGCAGGTCCTCCGCTCCGTTGCCCTTGTGGATGACCTCCACGGTCAGGTTCAATGTCGTCCCTGGCAGTCCTGAAGCGTTCCTTGGGGGAACTATTTCGAAGTCAACTATGCTTAATACCCTCAACGCCAGGGTGAGATACTCTCTCTTTGATGAGTTCCCCAAGGAACTTACCGTGATATTGAACGTGCTCTGCTCCCCTTCAAGGGACCGCTCCGGAACCGTCAGGTTCAAGATAAGTGTCCAGTAGCCTCCCGGCCTCGCCATGCTTTCGTTTATTTCATAGGTGAATTCCCAATCCGCATCGGTCACGATGGAGATATCAAGTCCGTCC
>JALOTP010000078.1 GCA_025457865.1 Thermoplasmatota archaeon
GCGAGAAGTGCAATATGTACAATGCTGAAGATGACCATGAGCATATTCTGGTCCCTATCAAAGCAGAGGACGGTCCAGTCCATGCGGTGATACAGATCGGACTCGCCTCTGGAAGGAAACTGCACAGGGAGGAAATGAACCTGTTACTTGAGGTCGCAGGTGATCTTACCTTCGCGCACAGGAAGATAGAGATCGAGAACGAGCTCAAACGGTCGGAGAGCAGGAACAAGGCAATGTTGGAAGGAATGGAGGAATCATTGCTTGTCTTTGCGCCGGAAGGATATATTCTCCATTTGAACGACAGGGCACTAAGGATGTTCGGTTGGAAGAGCATCGAGGAAGCTTTGAGGTCCCGGATATCCGACATCTTCCCCGATAAATTGACAACCAATATCCAAGGCCATATATGGGAGGTCATGAGGACCGGCAAGACAGTGGAGGATGAGGTTCGAATGGAGGTCAATGGTGAGGACCGGGTCCTTAGGACAAGGTTCACAGCCGTACCATTCGGCCCCGAGAACAACCTTTCAATTCTCATGTTGACCATCGATATAACTGAACAGTACACTGCCCGAGAGAAGTTAAGGGAGCAGGAAGAAGAGTACAAGAAGCTCATAATGTCAACCTCGGAGGGTTTCTGGAGGGTGGACAAGCAAGGAATCACCATCGATGTCAATGATGCCCTGTTATCCATGCTCGATTTCAAGAAGGAAGAGCTTCTTGGGCGTTCCCCTCTGGACCTTCTCGATATGTCCAATCAGGCTCTCTACAAGGAAATGAGCAATTCGGGGGGCATGAGGGATGATAGGATCTACGAGCTGGACATCATCAGAAAGGATGGCGAGGTCATTCATACAAGGGTGAACGCTGCGACAATGACCGGTAAAGATGGAAAGGTCACGGGCTCGTTCGCCTTGATAACCGATATCACAGAACTGAAAAAGACCCATCACAGGCTCGAGATGGAGAAGGTCAGGTCGGAAACGCTCCTTGACCTCCTGGGGCATGATATAAGCAACATCCACCAGGGTGTCATCCTCTCCCTTGAAGTGGCCATGAGCGATTCGTTCCCGGAGCAGAGGAGGATAGAGGCAATGAAGACCGTCAGGAGCCTGTCAAAGAGGTCCATTAACCTTGCACGGAACATCCTCATAATATCAAAGTTGGCCGAGAAGGAACCTATCCTTCAGCCGATCGATCTGTCCCGGGTCCTGAAAAATGCGATGAAGACCTCCAAGGAGGCCTTCCCGGAAAGGACCATCGAATATAAGATGGGTCTGCCCAAAGAGTCGATAGAGATAATGGCCGAACCCATCATCGAGGAGCTGTTCTTCAATATCTTCCACAATGCCATCAAGTTCCAGGTGAACGACCCTGCTATCATAGATGTGAGAATAATTCCCAATGATGGGGATGGGACGGTAAGAATAGAGATATCCGACCATGGCCCCGGGATACCTGATGAGATGAGACCCTACATGTTCGACAGGAGCAGGGACCCCTCCAAGAAACTGATGTCGGGCATCGGCCTATCGCTCGTCAAGAAACTGGCGGAAAGGTTCAGGGGAAAGGTAGAGATAAAGGACCCAAGGTCCGAAGATCATCCGATAGGTGTGATGTTCTCTGTGGAGCTGCCGCAGAACAATCAGAATACAGGGTCTGTCCTACCTTACACCTGAATCCCTAAGGTCAAGATCTGCAGTTGGCGGAAGGTTCTATGGTCTATCCGTTCGTATAGGTCAATATCATTATCTTTCGTATGGTGGATGCTTGATCGCTCCCACGGCCTTCCGCACCCGCTCTATCATCGCCCTTTGCTCCATTTTCCTTCATGGACGATACCACCTTGCTCTATTAACTCCCTCAATTTGGTCTCTCTTCCAGGTCGAACTTTATTCCGCAGTTCTTGCAGACCGAATCGCTTTCGTCTATCTTGCTTTCGCAATTGGGGCAGTAGAGGTCCAGATCGAACTCTGCGCCGCATGAATGGCATTTCATCTCATTGGCGCCTAAGGGATTCCCGCATTCCGGACATGGGTCAGCGAGCATCTCCACATCAGTAACGGTCGTGGCGGCCAGACCCTCCTTTGCAATGGTCTCTCCTCGAGGGGGCATAGGTGGGGCCTCATCTGAAGCAGGAGGTCCTACGATAACGTCCTCCTCATCGGTCCCGGTTTTTTCGGAGGTGGGTGCTGTTTCCATAGGTTCCGAACTATCATCCCCCTTCTCCTCCTCTGTCGTGCCCCTCCTCGCGAATATGATGATGATGACAACGATGATGATAGCGAAAATGACCCCTGCAATTATCAGCGTGATAGGCAGGGACCCGGTGCCTTTCTTCTCTACTGTGACCGATACGGTATCCTTTGCGGACAACGTACCGTCCGATACGGTAAGTGTGAAGATATAGGTGTCTGGACTCAGGCCGTCAACGGTAACACTCTCTCCCGTCATCTTCCAGGCGGTGTCCTTATCATGCGTCCATGTGAACGTGAGAACATCGTCGTTGTTAGCATCTGTTGCTGCTCCGGTCAGTACGAACGATTCATCCTCTTTCACGACCTCTTTGTCCACTGACGCAACGACGTTCGTGGGGGCCACGTTGTTGACCAACGGGTCCCTCGGGTCGGGGTCGATATTGTTAGCAATTCCGTCCCCGTCCATGTCGGTATCGAGGTTGTTCAGGATACCATCGTTGTCAAGGTCCGTATTGACGGTTGTGGTAGTATCCGCTGGTATGCCCTCAAGGTAGTCCGTTGCTATGGTCCCTATCGATACTTCGCCTGTCACCTTGCTGATGACCTCGAACCTGAACATCGACAGGGTGAAGTCGCCCTGGAGCCCGGAGCTTTTGGCATAGACCATAGGTTTTACGACCTTTCCCGTTCCGGGGTCGGAGACTACGATGAATGTCTTTCCCTGGTCGTCAGTGAGCTTGAACCCGACGGACGAGGTGGTGATGTCGGAGCGGGTGGGGACGAAGTAAGGTGTCCCGTCATGGACGATGCTCATGTCGCAGGTGCTTGTCTTGAGGACCATCACGACGAACCTGTTACCGTTCTCAACCACAAGATACGGCATGGGGAACGGATCAACGGTCTGCCAGGCCGCCCCTGGTGTCTCGGTCAACATATCTGCTACCTCTACGTTGATGGAGTTGGCGCCAGTCTTGAATCCCGGCTGGGCAGGAGCAGTGAACCCGAGCGTGAAGGTAGCCTCCTCGTTCGTGTTGTTCAGGGGGTCGTGGTCCAGGGCGTCATCTATGTTGCCTGCGACGTCATACTGAGCCGACCCGCCGAAGATATGACCCGGGAGGTCGTTCTGGGCAGTGAAGATGGCCACGCCCGGTTGGTCCGAAGCCATGTTCCATTCATGGTCCTCTCCGGACCTGTACCATTCGAACGAGCTTGTCTGGACCTGGCTATCGGGAATGGTGAACCTGACCGAATCGATATCGTTGTCAGGGTCCATGTTGGTTATCTGGACGGAAAGTGATGCGGACAACCCGGCGCCGAACATATAGAGGTCGCTTGGGACCTGTTCTACAGCGATGCTTCCCTGGACGTTCGTTATCGAAGCATCAACTTGCGCGGGATTAATTTCCTTTCCGAAGGACCCGTGGGACCTGTCGAGCATGACAAGCGCCCCAAGGGCCGAAATGACCAATATGCTCGTAAGCAATACCAAAATTACCTCTCTCCGTCTTACATCCATGTTCATTCCTCCTCTAAACAGTTCTCCGACCTTTCCCATCAATGCCAACCTTCATACTCAGTCTTCTTTTCCCATCTGTGTTGTGTCATGGCAATGGTGCCATCTTTTTTAGGACACTTACGAATTTCCTCATGCTTTTCAATAATATATTAAAGTATCCGTCATTATTAACAGTTCGATATACCATTTATAAAACTATCTATTGTCCTAAAGACCAAAATTATAGATTTGCATGGTAGAGGGGTATGACCTACGAAATAGGTTTTTATCCATAGCCCCCATATACCGTGGAGGCTGGCTCATGAAGGTCACAAGAACGGACATCCTGCTGTATGCCATAGATGAGCTTAAAAAGGATGTAGCCGGCGGCGATTGTTCCCAGGAAATGATAGCTAGAGCCGTTGGCCTAACACCGGGCAGCCTTACGGTCTATCTTTCAAGATTATCGAAGACAGGAATTATTAGGGCAAAGAAAAGGCTCATCTCGCAGAAATTCCTAAGCAATATTGTAATTACTGATAAAGGGAAGGAAAAGCTCAAAACATTCCGTTCCCGGATGGATGACCTGATATTCACTCCGCAGAGGCACAATATTTCGATCTGCCTCAAGTTCACCGAACTTGCTGGAAAGTTCAGGAGCCCTCTCGAAAGGACGTTCCTATTGTATATGTATAAATCCAGAGAGAATTTCGACCTGAACCAGTACATGGGAAACCTCACAACGGCAACGAACGACATGAACCTTCTCAATTTCTTGAGGAAGCTGGACAAGCCAGATGAGGAACAAGGCCAAAGGTCCTATCTTATCGAAGTATTCAACATGACCCTGTATGGGGATATGAACAAGATGATAGAGGTACTAAAAGGGGAGCTATCAAGGGAAGACATAGATTCGCTTCTCATTCATGCGGAAACGAAGTACAAACAGGGTAGATTGGACGAGGCCGAGATCATATACAAACAGCTTCTTTCCATACAACCAAATATCACCATAAATCAATGGCTACAGACGAATCTCGGACTTGCCCAGGTAATTAGAAGGAAGCAGGGCCCTAAGGAAGCCATAGCACATCTTGACAGGGTCGGTGGTGAGACCAAGGGAAAGCTCTTTAAGGCATTGTTAAACCAGGCAAAGGGCACTTGTTTTAGCATGATGGGAGATTATACAAAGGCCATAGAAATGCTGTCAGAATGCATCCGATCGTACCGTCAATATCAATACCCGCTGCTCATCTCAATAGCCATGAACAACAGAGGAGTGGCATATTTCAGCAGCGGAAAGATAGAACAAGCTGAGAAGGATTGGACAATTGCTCTGAAGATGGCGAACAAAGCACATTGTAGATATGCAAAAGGTAGGTTATTGGGGAATCTGGCCGATGTAGAGGTGCTTAAAGGGAACTTAAAAAAAGCAGAAAGATATCTTAACAGCTCAGAGAGGTTGTTCCGTTCTGTAAATGACTTTGAAATGCTTGCAGGTGTTGAGTTCAACAGAGCCTTGAAATCCATCAGCGAGAAGGATTTCGAAGGGTTCAAGGTCCATTTCAAGAGATCAGAGGATGTAGCGTATCCATTACCACCTGAATATGAACGGTCATTCAGGAGGAAGGTCATGTCCGACAGGGCCACAGAAATGGGCTTGGAGGATATAGTTAGTTTTATAAATGGTAGTACAGAATGTTAAACAAATTCGCAATTGATTTATCCTGGCTTGGGACATGATAACCCCATGCGCTTGACATATGCAGTTCTCCTGCTCGCTATGGTTCTTGTGATGGCCGTCATGACCGTCAGCCTCAACAAGGTCTCCGCGGAGGAATCCGAAACGGAAACCTCCGTCTCCTTTTCTGAAGAGAAAGAAAGTAACCTGACCGAAAATGAATCACTAGAGAGTTCCGAATCAAGCAAGTCCGCTGTACCTTTCTCGGAAAGGTATGCTATCATAATATATTCTAACCTTTCTACCATAGACCAGAACGAAGTTTCAAAGGCAGTGTCCCTTTACCAACGCCTTATTTACAAGGGATGGTACCAGACCAATATCGAGTTCCTTGGTCCAGACCAAATTACCAGTACATCTGGAATTGCGAACTTATCCAATGTCGAGAATGCTTTCAATAATATCATTGAAAACTCAATAGGTTCCAAAGAGATTATGATTTACATATCGGATCATATTTATGACACAAATTCAGAAACAATTCTATTTTTCACTGACGGCAACATCAGCTCAACTGTCATTTCATGCTGGCTTGAAAATATGACGTATTCCAAGCTCACATTCATCATGAACGGAGTCCATTCCGGCCTTGCCGGTCCCGAGTTCTGCGGTGCTCTAAGGGACATAATCTGCTCCATGAGCTCGACCGCAACCTTCTCCCCCGACCAGTTCAACATCACAAGGGGGCTTTCCAACCCGAAGGCGGACACCAACAAGGACGGGGAGGTCTCCTTCGTCGAAGCATATTATTCAGAGAGGTCCTATCTGAGAAGGATATCGAACCAGGTCCCCGAGCTCTGGTGATATCACTTCGCCATCTGCATGGATATGCTGCGGACTATCCGGTCCCATCGCTCGATTATTGCAGAGTTTTCCCTTATTAGAAATGCCAGGTCGACCTTTGCCGAAGGGTCGGAAACGGTGATATGCTCGAACTTCCTGTAGATCTTTCCTATCTGGTTGTGATACTCCAAGTGTTTGTTGGACCTTTTAAGGACCCTTCTGCAGAGGTCGTTCCCGTACCAGACCGCTTCCCATTCGAGCTCTCTATCCTCATCTTCCATCGAACGCAGGTCCATTTCTTCGAGATCGGACCTGATCCGGGATGGTCTCGGAAGAAAAAGATGTTCTGGCTTGGACCCGCGGGCTATTTCCGAAAAGGGCAACTTACCGGTCAATCTAACCTTTGTCATTCAATGTTCCTCCCAGGTTCATGTTTTATAACGTCTATTTCCATTTTTTTTTCTGTTCTCTGTTACCTATTGGCCTGCCTCAGACCCGTTCCTGTGGTCTTCCAGCAGGAAATCGCCGCTTTCGAATATTTCAAAATAACTTTGAACATACTTCTCTGACAACCGGATGAATCCCCATCTGTCGTATCGGTGGACCCCGCACATAGTCATGGGCTGCATCCCGCCCTGACAGTAGGACGGAACGACGATGGATAATAGACCGGGAACCCTGAAGGCCGCAAGTTCGTTGTCGGCTTGGGAATGGTCCACTACCTTTCCGGGATGCGTATGGACCTGGGCGATGTGTCTCAATCCCATCCTGTTCAAGGTGGAAACGAACCTCGAGTTCTCCCGTTGGTCAATTACGACCCTGCGCTCGTCCGAGACCGTTCTAGGGGCATAGAGGAGTTTGATATCTATGGAATCGAAATTGGTCATACCCCCCCAATAGACCATTCCTTGATTGGGAGGTTCCAGGTCCCCATAGGTATTGAGGACCTTTTCCGTCGCCTCTATGAGCCCAGACGGCAGTCTATATTTCCTTATATGCCCCCTATAACTTTCGAATTCAAGGTCCAGACATTCGCCCCCTGTAATGTTCCTGATCGCTGATCCTCGAGCTTATTGCCATCAGGACCCCCTTGATGGTCCTCAGTGGACCGATCTCGGGGTACTTCTCCCAATCATGAGGGGTCAGATACCTATTGAGGCCGGAGAAGGTGTAGTAGGCCTTCCTCGAGCAAGGATGGAATACGCAGGGCATGGTATGGAAGAAATCATCCTTGGACGATAGGGGATAAGATCGGGCCGAGCCGACACTTCCAGAATCAGGGTCTATGAACTCGATCAACAAAGGCTTCTGGCGGTAATCATCAAAAGCTATCTTGACAATGTAGAGCTCATTATCGACGGGAGAGCGCATCCTGACGTTGAAGGACATTTCCTTCTCGTCTATGGGCGATATCTCCCAATTGTATCTGCCTGCATAGGGGATGCAGTCTGAGAGCTCCTTCCTTGCTATGGTAAGGGAGACCGACCTGTCAACGGTCATACCGCCACCCCTAGGTCCGTTAAGATGATCACACTGCCGTCAGATAATGGGTAGCTTTCGAGGGGTCTGTTCAATTTCATTGGACCATCATTGACCCCTTCCAGCTCTATTTCATAATACCCATTAGAAGCATAATCGAAATGCCTCATGATGATATCGAGGAGGTCCCGGACGAAAGACCAACCGTCAACCTCTGTCTCCCATGGGCCCTGAGAGGTATAGACCATCAATTTGAGCTTTCTTCCGTTATTGCTTGCCATTTTTCCACGGAAGTTATCAGGGGCGGGGATGATATATAAAAAATTCTTTTATAATTAACACTTTAATCTAGGTTATTTAAACCTATCTCAAGGTATGAAACCCGTTTTTCGGTCCTACACTACTTGGAGGGTGCAGGATAGTCCAATATCGACCGATCCCTAAACATGATTTTGTCGGATACCGGAAAGCCAATGACCAAACCGCTCAAACTTAAATAGGACCTCTCTCTCTCCCAAACCGGTCCAATACGCTCCCGTAGTGTAGTGGCCAATCATGCTGGCCTTTCGAGCCGGTGACTCGGGTTCAAATCCCGACGGGAGCACTTTGTTATCTTTTCACTATCTTTACGTGCTCCCTTCCCGCATTCTTTTCCTACCGGCAATTAATCATCGTTCCAGGAAAAGAATGCTCGACAACTATGAGACACGCCCAAAAATGACATTACAATGATGAATACCGTTTTTGGGCTGGCGTTCCTTCCTGGTCGCAACGTTGTTGATAGGAAGGAAGGAACATCCCGACGGGAGCACTTTGTTATCTTTTCACTATCATTACGTGCTCCCTTCCCAAAATATTTT
>JALOTP010000079.1 GCA_025457865.1 Thermoplasmatota archaeon
AGAGATACTGACGGTGACGGTCTGAACGACGGTGATGAGGTCTCCGGGCTCTACGGTCTTCCCAGCAGTCCAGAGTCCATCGACGGTGACGGGGACAACCTGAGCGATGTCATGGAGCTGAACGTCTCCAGGACGGACCCTTTGGACCCCGACACCGACGGTGACGGTCTCCCTGACGGCTGGGTGGACGGCTGGGTCGACGGGAAGGTCAACGGGGTCAAGGACCCGGGCGAGTACGAGGACCGTAACCTTGACGGCCTGGTGGGGCCGGGGGACTGGAACGGAGGGACCGGTCCCGGTGAGTCGGACCCATTGGAACCAGATACCGATGGAGGGGGTGTGACCGACGGCAAGGAAGTCGTGCACAGCCCCCTTCCTTTCGATCCGCTGAGCCCCCACGATGACGGTTTCATCCTCGACAGCGACGGAGACGGGCTCCCCGACATCGATGAGATGCTGTTTGGGACCAAATGGAACGACCCAGATACCGACAAGGACGGTCTGGTGGACGGCCCCCTGACCGTGACCATAGAGGGGAAGGAGATGAAGGGGGAGGGGTCCGGACAAAACGGTTTCGACCCCACGGACCCTCTGGACCCCGATTCCGATGGTGACGGTATGAAGGACGGCCAAGAGGTCCTCGACAGGACCGATCCCAACAGCCCCGATACCGACGAGGATGGCCTTTGGGACGGTTACGACCTCGTTGACAGACAGGGAAGGCTCCGGGAGGGAGAGCGGACACCGAGGAACAGGTTGGACCCGTCGAGGCCCTATGCCCCCACGGACCCCCTGGACCCCGACACGGACGATGACGGGCTCCTTGACGGCGGCCCGGTCCCGATACCTTCTGGCGCCTTCCTGCCCGGGGAGGCCGAACATGGGACGGACCCCCATTCGCCGGATACTGACGGTGACTCTCTGACCGATGGGGCAGAGGTCGCGGCATGGGGTACGGATCCCCTGGAGCCCGATACCGACCTTGGGGGGATGCCTGACGGTCTAGAGGTCAAGAGGTCCATGGACCCTCTGGACCCATCGGACGACGATAGATGGCTCGACAGCGACGGTGACGGGCTCCTGAACTTCGAAGAGAAGGAACAGCTCTACTATCCGCTCACTATGGTGGACTGGAACGGTGACGGCATCATGGACCACCGGCCCGACCCGGACAACGCTGATACCGACGGAGACGGGCTATCTGACGGGCGGGAGGCTCTGGTGGAGAGGACCAATCCTCTCACCACCGATACTGACAGGGACGGCCTGACGGACCTTGAGGAACTGATCAGTTACCGCACCGATCCCACCAGGCCCGACACCGACGGTGACGGTCTTCCCGACCTGGCGGAGGCCACCCATGTCTGGGACAAGAGCTACGTGGATTGGACGGGGGACGGCAGGTTCGACAATACTACCGATCCCAACGACCGGGACACGGATAGGGACCAGCTAACGGACGGGCGGGAAGTGACCGAGGGAACGAACCCGCTCGATCCCGGTGACCCTGGTTCCGAACCCCTCCCAGAGGAGCGCCCGATAGTGCTCATCGAGACCGCCCCGCAGTCACTGGTGAAGACCACCGAGAGGCAGGACGGGGCCTTCAAGGTCGAGGGCAGGGTGACCGGAAGGGAGGGAAGGCCCGTGAAGGGGGCCTTCGTCTCGGTCCTGCTCGTCCCTGAAGGGATGCCTGCCGAGACCATCCTCTCGCTCGAGGCGAACCCCGCATACAGGGTAGGTAGCTCGACCGGGACGGATGAGGGGGGCAGATTCTCTGCCAGCTGCGCCCCGGTCAAAGGCACACCTGTTGGCCCGGCGGTCCTCTATGCGCTCACCAGGGAAACGGTCCATTCGTTCAAGCTATACACGCCATCCGCCTCGGACCCCGTATCCCTGACGGTCAGGTCATCTAGCAATGTCCAGCTCGGACCTTTCCCTTCCATGGCCGTGACGGGCAGCAGGGTCCCGTTGAACGGTACCATAGTGGATGCGATGGGGGAGCCCCTCGGAGACCTTGACCTTGACATATCGGTGGACGGGAAGGTCACAGGTTCGGTCCGTTCCGACGACAATGGCGGGTTCCTCATAGCCCTGGAGCTCCCGAAGGAGACCGGCGAGCATACAGTTGTGGTCGGTTACCGAGGGGGACAGTACATAGACAGGTCGCAGGCCTCCATTACCTTCGAACTGGTCCCCGGCCCCGAGGTGAGATTGTCCCCCGTACCGTCAGTTCTGGGCATTGGGTCGGTCCTATACATCAACGGAACGGTCTCTTGGGACGGCCCGACCCCTGAGGGGGAGGTCATAATCAAGCTCGTAAGGACCGGGGCCGCTGAGCCCGCAGCGGAACTCACCGCCCGGTTGAACGAGGGTGCGTTCGCCCTGAGCACAGCCCTCGTTCCCGTGACATACCCCCCAGGCCAATACATGATATCGGTCTCCTTCAGCATCGCGCCAGGGCAGACCGCGGTCAACTCATCGCTCAACTTCATATTGCTCGATAGGACCTCGATCCTGGTCCCCGACCTGGAGTTGGTCAGGGGCACCACCCATCCATTGACCATCCTCCTCCTCTCTTCGACTGGAGCACCCGTGGAAGGAGGGACCGTGCGGGTCACATTCCCCAGTGCCACATGGCTCCCGTCAGGGACAGCGGTCACCAATTCCACGGGATGGGCGGCCATTAGGGTCCAGGTCATCCCTGGTTCGCCACTGGGCCCTATAGGAATGGTTGTGGAGCATGTTGCAGAGGGGCCCCAGGGGGCTGTCGTCGGGACGGGATCATACACTGCCTGGGTGGTGGCGCTGTCCACGCTGACGCTGACGGACCCGCCGCCGGAGCTGGTGCTCCTGGACGGTATGACGGTGGAAGGCAGGTTGGAGGATGATAATGGGGCCGGCATAGTCGGGGAAGGGGTGATAGAGCTCCTTATGGACGGGGTCCAGGTCGAGCTGACGGATTCAAGGGATGGCGGTTTCTTCACCATATCCCATACAGTGGACCGGTTCACAGGGACGGGTAGAGGGTCACTCACCGTCAGGTTCCGGGACCTGAGGGACGAGAGGGCAGGGTGGTACAGACCCTCCGAGGTCTCATGGAACGCCCTCATCAGGTCCAGGACATATCTGAAGGTCGAGGGAGAGCCCGCACCAGGCAGCTTCAACCTAACGGTCCGGCTCGCGGATGAGAAAGGAGCCCCCGTGGGCGGAGCCCCCATCCAGTTCGGCAAAGGTCTCTCCTACTCCACCAGGTACACAGATGTTCTGGGCAATATCACGTTGTTCTTCAACGAGACGTCCGAGGGGGATGTCGTATTCCTGAGGTTCCCGGGGGACCCCGATAGGTTCCTCATAGGCACCGGATACAATACAACGGTACCCTCGTCAAGAAGACCGGTCAATGGGATCGAACTAGCACCGTTCTTGATGGTGGGCATAATCGCCATGGTTGTCGTGGCGGCCGCTGCCTTGTACATCCGGGCAAGGAAACTGAAGAGGGACTCGGAACAGGAGCGTCTCGAGCGGATGGAAAGGAGGACCATGTATCCGTTCGACCCCGCCGGAACGACCAATAGGGCGGTATTCGAATCCTACCGCAGTGTACAGGACAGGCTGAGATCTGGCGGGTCAGGCAGGCCTGAGGGGATGACCGCCCGGGAATATTCGACCATAATGACCGGGGAGGCCCCTGAGCTGAAGGAGCTGGACAACCTCACAAAGCTCTTCGATGAGGCCCGATACTCCGACCATGACATGTCCTCCCACCTGATGGGCGTCTCCAAGGATATCGAACTGAGGCTCCTAAGGTCCGCAGAGGCCTTGGACCATACCCGGCTGGGCAGCAGGATATCGGTCATGGGGGCCGAGCCCACACGGTCGGTCCAGAGACCGCAGATGCACAGATTGAGGATGGACCACGACAGCGATCTGCGTGACCTCCTGGGAGAGAAGGAGGTGTCCGGTTGAGGATAGGTTGGGCCAAGGCGCTCTCGTTCTTGGTCATGGCGGCGGTCGCGCTAACCGTTCTCGTCGCCCTTGCGGCGCCTCTCGTGCTCGTGGATACTAGGTCCACCCTCTCGACCTCCGAGGAAGGTTGGACGGGGGCCTCCGAGATCCTGGGCATTGCAAAGGGCACCGGTGCAAGGGTGATGGTCCTAACCTCCACCCCGACCCTCCTCCTCGAGGACGAGGACCCCGGCAAGGTGCTCTTCATCTCCCTGGGTCCCCAAAGGAGGTATTCCCTCACTGAGGACCTTGCCCTCAAGAAGTTCACGGAGCGGGGAGGAAGGCTCCTGGTGGCAGACGATGAGGGAAGGACCGCCAGGGTCGCAGAGGACCACGGGATCACCTATGCCCAGGGGCAGCTCTACGACCAGGACTTCGTCGGAGATGTCAACCACCTCAAGTTCCGGGTCTCGACGGCCTTCTTCGACGGTTTCGTCCTCATGAACCGCCCCGCATCGTTGTTCTTCACCTCCGGTGTGGCATTGGTGGCTTCCTCGAGCTCGGCTTGGGTGGACCAGAACGGGAACGGCCTGAACGACAATCTGAGCTCCGGCTCGCCCGAGGCCCAGGGTGTGAGGTACCTCTGTGTCCTCACGGAACCGGACCTGGCACAGACGGGCGGGGGCGGAGCGGTCTTCATATCCGACCCCTCCATGTTCATGAACGGGATGCTGGGTTCGGAGGGCAATAGGGAGTTCGCCAGGGCCCTCATAGAGTTCCTGCTCCCCGAAGGCGGAAGGATCGTGATAGACGATTCTGTGCATGAGCCACCGCTCACGTCATCTCCCCTCAGGAAGGCGGTCTATGGGGTCGCGCTGTTCACCACCGACATCAACATGAAGATAGTCGTAGGGACCCTGGTGACCCTGGCCCTTCTGTCCATAGCATACCTCTACAACCCTCTGGAGAGGCCTGAACACGTTTGCCTCCTGGACAGGAGCGGGGTTGCCGAGCTTGCGGAGCCAGAGCTCTCACCCGATGACGTCCGTGAGGGGCGGAAGGTGCTCCTGGACAGGGTCAGGCTCTCGAACGGCCTCTCCATCGAGGCATTCTCGAAATTGAGCTGGGACGACCTCGATAGGATGATAGGCGACAGGGCGCTCTCGGCCTTCGCCCGGAACGGCCGTCACAAGGGGACGCTGGGGGACATCATGGTGGAGGTGGGACGCTGGCAGAGGAAGTGAGGAACCACACGCTGAGGGCCATGGCCTACGCAGCATCCAGCCTTACGCTCCTGGTCCTCTCCATCGTCCTCTCATCCGAGCTCCTGCTCGTCGGTTCCCTCATCATAGGGGCCATCATGATGCTCTCATTGACCACCCTCCCGGGTAGGCCCAAGGTCTCGGCGGAGATGGACAGGGCCCAGGTGTTCGAGGAGGAGACCGTCCGGGTGGACATGGAGATAGATTCCCGGGGGAGCTGGGGCAACATAGAGGTCTTCCACAGGCTATCGCCCAACCTGGAGCTCAACAAGGGATCGAACCTGGCCCTGCATCCCCCTGGAAGGAGCCGTCATTCGTTCGTGGTTAAGGCCCCTCTACGGGGCTATCATCCGACAGGACCGACCCTTGTCCGCAGATGGGACCCGCTCTGGCTCTGGTACCGGGAATCCGCCTCTGGAGAGACCCAGAACCTGACCGTGTTCCCCGCAATGCACCAGGGCAGGCAGGGGGTCGTTAAGGTGCGGCAGAACCTCCACAGGCCTGGCGAGATGAAGTTCAAGAGGTTAGGCTCCGGAAAGGAGTTCCATTCCATACGGGATTACACGACGACGGACCCGTTCAACACCATCAACTGGAAGGCATTCGCCAGGACAGGGAAGCTGCAGGTCAATCAGTACGAGACCGAAACGGTCACCGATGTCATGTTCTTCATAGATGCACGCCTTGTCGGCAGGGTTGGGCTCATGACCGACAACCCCGTTGAGAGGTCCATCCGACTGTGCGCCTCCCTCTCGTCCTCCCTCCTGAGCAGGTCGAACAGGGTCGGCCTCGTGGTCTACGGCCGCTCCGTGAACGTCACCAAGCCCAAGGGCGGCCCTGGAGCGCTCCGGTCCATCCTTCATATCCTCACTGACATCACTCCTTCGGGGCAGGATACATTGGGTTCCAGCGTCACCTACGCCCTGCCATATCTATCACCCAACTGCCCTGTCCTCATCCTCTCTTCCCTGGCGGAGGACCCCACCGTCAAGGATGCGGTGAAGCAGCTGGTCGGAAGGGGTCACCCGACCCTGATAGTGTCCCCGTCGGGTGTGGATTTCGAAAGGATGCTCTATTCCGATGTATCCGTTCCCAAGTACCTGCTGAAGAAGCTGTCCCGGGAGAACCTCCTCATGGAGCTCGCCTCCATGGGGGCCAGGGTGGTGGACTGGCATCCGGAGAAGGACATTCAATGGGCCCTGATGGAGGTGTGGGAATGAACATTGTCCTACAAAGGGTCCTTCTGGTCTGGCCCGTTATATGCCTTCTCGGGGCCGCTTTCATCCTCCCCCTAGCGGTGCCCGAGATAGGCCAATTCCAGGGTTTCGTGTCCAGTTCCCTTGAGGATGTCCCGGTGTTCCTCTTCTCGGTCTTGGGGCTCGCCCTTGGGGCGGCCGTATCTTTCCTGAGGTCAAGGTGGCCCCGGCAGACCCTACGGTACGGGGCCAGGGCCTTCATAGGAATGGGTGCCTGGCTGGTGTTCGGTCTGGTCCTTTCCCTCTTTTCCGGAGAGGGGTCCTATCATGAGAGATTGAAAGGGTCTGTCGTTATAGGGTCCTGGGCCATGGTCGTCTGGGCACTTCTGTGCATGGCCCCGACGACGCTAGGGGTCCACAGCATCCTTTACCGCTCCACGATGGCGCGGGGCGGTACGGTCCTTTCGTTCCTCTTCCTGGCGATATCGGGAATGGTCTATGCCCAGGCCTCGGAGGTCAGGGTCGCCCATCAGGACCCTTTCCTTTCCATAATCTTCATCTGTGCCATACTTGGGTTCCTGGAGGGCATGAACTGGAGGAACAGGTACGCCTCCATGGATTACGAGTCGCACATGAGCAACCTCCTCCTTGCGAGGCAGGTGGGCTTCACGCTGGTGTTCATGGGAATAGGTGCGGTGGTGGCTTTGACCCCCTTCCTCTTCGGAGATGTGCCCCGGGAGTACTACGAGTCCACCACTATCATGGGAAAGACCCTGGTTGGGCTCATAGCCATCACCCCGTTGGCGGTCCTGGCCCTGGTCAGGAACCTGATCGACAGATGATCGCATGGACAATCGTGGTTCAAATCAGTTTAAATAATAATGAACCGATTATATGCCTGCAAGGTTAGAAACGGTGTTCCCATGAGCGATAGGGAGGTCCTTAGAGCAGATGTCCTGGAGGGGCTAGACGGGGAGGAGACCACCGAAAGGCCCTCAAGGAGGATTACGGCTGGCCCGATCATAGCCATCATCGTGGTCCTTGTCCTTCTCACTGCCGCGGGATTATACTTCTTCTGGGGGACCAGTGTGACCTCCGTCAGGTTCCTCAATGCGCCTGTGGAGGTCTCCGATACCGATGGCAGGTACGGAGTGGCCTTTAGTATGCTGGCTCTGAGCCGCGGCGCTCAGACCGTCGATGGTAAGGGTGCTCTCGATATCTCGTTCAATTCGGCCAGGGTCCATACCCAGCAGGTCACGGTAAAGGAGGACCGCGCGGAGGTCATCGTCAAGTTCTCCGATTTCGTTACCGAGAACGGAGAGTACGAGTTCACGTTCTCCATGGAGGGTAAGAAGGCTACCGCAGCTCACAGCATAGGCCATGTTCCCGTGAGCCTCAATCTCTCCATTACCGAAAGCCAGGACCAGGAAACGAAGCAGACCAGGAACTTTGTACTTGTGACGCCCAAGTTCGGGGCCTCATGGGCCATTGACCTGTCCCCTTACAGCAAGAGGTACAATGTCGAGATAAGCATGCTAGACCCGACCGGAAGCGACGCTCCCAGGACGATGAGCCTTTACGAGCTCCTTCTGGACCCGTACTCCCCCCAGCTCGAGATAGAAGGGGACTACATGGGCTACTATACCATATCCGCCCAGATGGAGAATGCCCTTGTAAGGTCCACTTCCAGGTACAAGCAGATAACTTCGGAACCATCCACCTTGGACGTTTTCGTCAACAGGGCCCCGGTCATTGACGACTTCGACTATCCCGAAAGGGCCAAGAAAGGGGTGGAGGTGGAGTTCAGGATATCGACCTCGGACCCCGA
>JALOTP010000030.1 GCA_025457865.1 Thermoplasmatota archaeon
ACCAGGTCGAAATGATCTAAATGATATCTATGAGCGTGAAAAAGCAGCCTTTCATCATCCTGTTATCTGTCTTTTTTACTTATCCGACCTGGCCCACTTTTTCTATTTATTGAAAAATATCTGGTCTTCATCTTTCATAATATTCGAAAGCATCTATGATGTCAAGATATACCCCATCAAAACCTGCACCCATTATCCTGTCAAGGTATGCTTCGTTGTTCCCATACAATATTCCCTGCCAATCGCTGTCCCAGTAATGCACTTTGTAGTTCCCTTCCCATTCGGGATTCTCATTATCGAGCCATCCCGGAGGGTTGTTCTTCCACTCGGACCTCCAGTAATACCTGTAGTCCTCCGCCTCCCCTATGCTCATGTAACAGAGGACCAATCTCTCCCCACCCCCCACCTTTTTCTTCAAAGATGCGACCTCCCCAGCCGTGAGCTCCGTCCCTTCATGGAACAGGTCCAGGATCAGTAGGTCGAAATCGGTCCCCCTTATCGCCCCAAGGTATGCCTCCCTTTCGGGATACCTCTCGGGATCAATGAGATACAGGAAGTTCTTCGCGTCCGAAAGGGACCAGATATCGTTCCCGTTGACTTCATTGGGCGCATCTGGATATAACGGAATGTCATCCAGCTCCCTCCTGTCCGCAGTGAACGAGATGAAACCTTCCATCCCGTTCATCTCGTAGGAGGTGTCGACCTTATCCCTGTCCCTGCAGTAATCCGTCACCAGAACGGTCCTGTTGAGCTCTCTGGCCTTCCTCAACATGCCCAACAGATATTCCCGCTCGATCGCAGGTGTCTCTCTGTTGTCCTTTTCATATCCGAAGAACAGGTCCTCCTGCGCAACGCCATCAATTGAATTCACATAATCCACTTCCGGGACCTTCAGGTCCTTATCCAAGAACAGGAGCTCGTTCCCGTTCTGTGTGATGATTATGAAGCCGTCATCTATCCCATTCGCGTATGTGCTAATGTTAATGACCAGCTCCCTCATTGCCTCACGAGGCTCGACCGGGACGATCTCATCCCCGTCATCGCTCCCTTCATCCATGCATCCAGCTAGCAATATCAAGAGGATGGACAGGGTCGTGACCGACCCTATCTTGAGGGAACGGACCATGATTAGGTAATGTTTTACCGGTTATTTATCCGTGTTCGGCCCACGGAGGGGGGTTTTTCTACCTATAAGCGATTCACCCGACAGATGACCGCACCTATAGAACACAGGATGACCTTTACAGTAAGGACCTACGACATAGGGTCGAAAGGCCACATCCAGATGCATTCGCTCATGCAGTACCTCCAAGAGGCGGCATCGACCCATGCCAATAACATTGGTGTCGGGTTCGACTGGATGAGGAGCAGGGGGTATTACTGGGTCCTTGTCAATCTGAGGGTGGAGTTCGAAAGGGTACCTTTCTACGGGGACACCGTCGAAATAATCACCTACCCCTCCGGTATGGACCTCCTCAAGGCTTTCAGGGAGTTCATTGGAACGGACGGTGCCGGCAGGCCCCTTTTCAAAGCCTCGAGCGAATGGATGGTGCTGGACAGGGCCACCAAGTCCGTCAAGGAGATGTCGGAGCTCAAGTTCGATTTTCCGTTCAGGACCGAAAGGGCGCTAGGCCCATTTCAAAGATTGAGGCCTCAGAAGGACTATGAAGGGGTCTATGAACTGGTGGTCCCCCACAGCTCCATAGACATGAACTCCCATGTGAACAATTGCGAGTACGTCAGATGGGGAACGGATGCGCTCTGGAAGTATGACCCGAAAGGACATGATGTGAAAAAGCTACATATAACGTTCAACGCAGAGGTCAAGGAGGCCGAACACATCATGCTCTCTGGGTCCAGGACCAATGAAGGTACAGTATCCATCAAAGGCGCAAGGGCCACTGATTCAAAGATAGCTTTCCTGATGGAAGTCTCTTGAGATCATGTCTGATACAGACCTCCAACATCGGCTCTGACCTGATATCAGAGTGTATAGACATGGACGGGAACTTCATAGAGGGCGTGGAGGAGAACGTTGTCAGGGCTGTGAAGGCCCACTTCTGGCCGGAGTTCCTCAACAGGCTGGACGATGTGATCCTCTTCAAACCCTTGGGGATGGAGGAGATAGAGAGATTAACGGCCATCCAGATAGAGGACATGGACCGGAGGCTTGCCGAAAGGAGGATCAAACTGGTCCTTACCGATGAAGCCAGAAGGTACCTCTCGGAGAAGGGGTTCGACCCAAATTTCGGCGCAAGGCCTCTTAAGAGGGTCATACAAAGAGAGCTGGAGACGGCCCTTGGAAAGCTGATGCTCTCTGGAGACATCTCGGAGGGGTCGGAGGTAGTGGTGGACCTCAACGGTTCGGACCTGGAGTTCGAGCCTACCTCTCTGAAGGACGATGAGGCCGCAGAGGAATATCTGGCAATAGGATGACGGCCATTTAACTGGTGCTTTCCGCTGTTCGGAGGCCCTTTCTCCCTAGACCCCGGAGATATGCCATCAACCAACCATAACCTATTGCCGCTCCGGTAAGGTTACCCAGCATGATACCGAACCATATCCCGGGCAGTCCTAGTCCCAATGTCACGCTCAGAAGATAGCTGAAGCCCGCTGTCAGCAGAACGGTCCGAAGGAGTGTGACGACCAGGGAATTGAACCCTTTGCCAATGGCCTGGAAGACCGCCGAGGATAGCATACCGAAGGCCGCGGAGAAATGCATAAGAGATGTTATCCTGAAGAAGACCACTAGGTCATCGGCAAGGTGGGCGGAGCCCTCGGACCATGTGAACAGGAGCGACAGCGGTTCAGCGAAGAAGAAGGCTATGAGGGAGAAGGCCATCTCTATCACCAAGGCCATCTTTATACCGACCTCAAGCGACCTCCTCAACTTATGGTAGGCTTTGGCCCCATAGGCGGCTGCGGCTATCGATGTTAGGGCGGCGGCTATCCCCATGACCGGAATGATGGCAAAGGAGGTTACCCTCCATCCAGAGGAGAAGACGGCAATACCATCGGTACCGCCCACCTTCACCACAAGGAGGACCATTATCATCATGTTGAGAGAGATGGACATCTGCTGCAGGGATGCGGGCAGGCCAACTCCCATGATGTCCCTGACCACCTTCAGAGAAGGTATGAACCGTGAAGGGTGGAGCCTGATGAATGTGTCCTTCCTCAGAAAGAGCCAATAGAATAGGAGCAGGGATGTTAACAGCATGGAAACGAGAGAGGCCCATGCCGCTCCAGCGACACCCATCTTGAACGGGGGAAGGTATATGAGAACGGGGTCCAGCACGACGTTCAGCAGCGACCCTGCTATCATGGCGACCATTGCCCTTTTAGTGTCGCCCTCTGCCCTGAGGACCGATTGACCGATGACAGGGAAGAAGACGAGGAACGTCCCAAGGAACATCACCCGACCATAGGAGACGGCCTCATGCAGAGCATCCCCCGCCCCCATCATTTCGAACAATCTGGAGGATAGAAAGAACGCTGGTACGGTTATCACGAGCGATACCATGACCATCAGAAGTAGCATGTGCAGGGCGACATTGTCCGCACCTGCTTCGTCCCGACCGCCGATCCTCCGTGATATGGCCGCCCCGCCCCCTATTCCTATACCGGCGGCCAGGGCCATGATCATGAAGGACATTGGGAAGAAGAAACCGACGCCCGATAGTGCATCCGAACCGAGGCCCGATACCCAGACCGCATCGGCCAGATTGTACAACGTCTGGACGCCCATGGCTATTATCAAAGGTAACGACATCCTTATGACCGCTCTCTTCGGATCTCCCAGAAGTGTCCTGACACCTTCCGTGCTGGACCTTAGGCCTGTGTCCGGCCTGACCCTACCCCTTGTTCCATTCACCAAGGTACAACACCGTTCAATGCGGTCCAACCTCTCTGTTTATTAATCCATTTCGGCTGACATGGCCTATGATGATATCGCTCGATCGCTGATGGGAACGCCTGTACTACCCAAAGTTATTAATTCCGTTCGTTCATTAGCCAAAGCGTTCCTTCCCGTTCGTCGGAGTGTGTTCGTTCATGGGGGCTGTGGGCAAAGAGGAGAACATCGAGGAGGTGTTGGCGCCTGTCAACGATGTTTTCTCCATAATCACGGACACAACCCTCGCACAGAGCTGGGGCCTCACCGAGAAAGGGGCGCTCATCTTTCCGAACGAAGGTAAGATGAGATTGGGCCAGATCGTGGATGTGAGGCCAAGAGGGCTCAAGGAACCGATAAAGGTCAAGGTCAAGCTGATCCACCAGGGTTCCTTCGTTGAGATGGAGATAGTCGAGGGGCCCATGTTCGGCATCCTGAAGCTCTCGGTCGACACCCGGCCGTACGGGACCCTCCTTACCTCAGTCCTCGATTACAGGATAGAGGCCTTAGGCTTCAACATCAAATGGAAGCTGTCGGAGAAGAAGCATTTCAAGGAGATGATGACCTCCATACTGGCCAATATCAAGAGCATGACGGAATCGAGACCGAAACAGGCCTGACCCTTATCCGAATCCTTCCCTATCAAAGGCCCATCGTTCCCATCTCTTCATCCAATAGGCCTTGGAACTCCCGTTTTATCCGGTCCAATGAGCCGTCCGACCTTGCCTCGACAGTAAGCCTGATGACCGGGGACGTATTGGAACAGCGGATGAGCGCCCACCCATCATCCATATCGACCCTGACGCCGTCCTGGGTATTGACCCTTTCAAAGCTGTCCTTGAACCTCTCTGCGAGCCTGGCGACGACTGCGAACTTAGTATCGTCCGGGCAGTCCACTGCAATGGATGCCGAGGGATGCTCTGGGACAGAATCCACAAGTTCGTGAAGGGGACGGCCGGTCGCTGATAGCATCCTTAAAAGCTCGAGTGGTGCCACAATGGCATCATCGAAGAGGACGTGCTCCGGAACTATCAGGTGGCCTGACCTCTCAACACCGAATATGGCCCTTTCGAGCTTAGCTTCGAGGGTCAGGAAGGTATGGCCCACCTTTATCCTCTTGACCCTAGCTCCCAATGGGATGAGGACGTCCTCCAGGGCCATGGACGATTCGACATTGGCCAGAACGGTCCCTCCACCCTTTTCCAGGACAAGGGACCTTGCGATCAATGTCCCCAACCGGTCAGTTGAGAGGAAACGGCCTGTATCGTCCACTACCACTGCCCTGTCCCCATCACCATCGAAAGCGACACCGAACGATAGCCCGTTGTCCATCACCAGACCCTTCAAAGCACCGAGCTCTTTGGGCCTTGGCTCCGATGGCCTCTTCCTGAAGAAGGGGTCCACTTCGCCGTTCACGGACATTACTCCAGCACCGATCGCGCCCAGTACCTTCGAAGCGCTGAGGCACATCGCCCCGCCGCCGGGGTCCACGCCCACCGACAGCCCCCTGCCGACAACTTGTTTTCCGTATCGGTCCTTCCAGAAGGTGATGTAGCTGTCAAGTGCCTCTACCATGCGGTAACTTCCCTGTTCCTCCCATCCGGCACTTACCGTCCTACCTTCCATCACCCTTCTGCCTATGGCTGCGATGTGCTCCTCAGGGAACCCAACACCGTCGCCGAAATAGGCCTTGAGACCGTTCCATTCGGGACCCAGGTGAGATGCAGTGATATAAACAGACGCGTCCGCCCCTCCCTTCAGCCCAGCGAACATCGCCACCCCGAAGGCGCATGTTCCGGCATCCAGAACGTCCAGACCCGAGGAGAGAAGGGCCGAGACGACCGCTCCATGAAAGCTCCTTGATGTGGTCCTGACATCCTGACCTATTGCCACTTTGGAAAAGCCCAGCTCCTCTATCAGGAACGATGCGAGCCCCGCTCCTATATCCAGACACCTTCCGGAATCCAGCTCTTTCCCCCAGGTACCCCGGATATCATAGGCCCTGAATATATGCTCGAACCCCATCTTTGGCACCTTTAGGGAACACGGTCGGACAGGGTATTTCATCCCTTCGGTCAAAAGACTTGCACTTTTGTACATATTTTAAATAATAATTCATTAGTACTTCGCTCCATGACCCTTCAAGGACCAGTGCTCCAGGTGGCCTTGGACCTGATGCAGCTCAAGAGGGCGGTCCAGATAGCAAAGGAGTCTGTATCCGGCGGAGCCGATTGGGTAGAGGCTGGGACCCCGCTCATCAAGAGCGCGGGCATGGATGCCCTTAGGGAGCTCAGGAACGCCTTCCCTGACCGTACCATAGTCGCCGATATGAAGACCATGGACACCGGCGGGTTCGAGACCGAGATGGTCGCCAGGTCCGGTGCCAATGTCACAACCATCATGGGCGTGGCCGACGATGGGACCCTACAGGAAGCTGTGAGGGCGGGCAAGAAGTACGGCTGCAAGGTGATGGTCGACCTGCTGGGAGTGAAGGAGCTTGGCAGGAGGGTGGCCGAGCTCGAGTCAATGGGGGTCGACTACCTTTGCTTCCATGTCTCGATCGATGACCAGATGACCGGAAAAGGCGGGCTCGAACGGCTCAAGGAGCTGTCCAAGCTCACAACCCTCCCTATTGCCATTGCGGGAGGGATAACCCCCGAGACTGCCCCTGATATGGTCTCATCTGGTGCCACCATAGTCATCGTGGGAGGGGCCATCATCAAAAGCCCAGATGTGGAAGGGGCATCCAGGGACATGAAGAGGGCTATGACGACCGGGGTCCCTGACGGTTCTGGCAGGTACAGGCGCTACAGCGATATTGAGGGCATAAGGAAGGCCCTGATGGAGGTCTCCTCGCCAAATGTTGCCGATGCTATGCACAAGAAAGGTGCCATGGTAGGGATCAGACCCCTCAGACCCGGTCTAAAATGCGTCGGTCCGGCATTCACATGCAGGACCATAGACGGTGATTGGGCCAAGACCGTCGAGGCAATAGAGAAGGCATCGCCAGGAGATGTCCTTGTGATCGATGCTGGTTCAAGGTACATTTCACCATGGGGAGAGCTTGCCACCTGGTCCTGCAAGATGAAGGGGATAGCCGGTGTAATACTCGACGGCCCTGCCAGGGACGTGGACGATATAATGGAGATGGGGTTCCCCGTTTTCAGCAGGTCCATCGCCCCCAACGCCGGGGAGCCAAAGGGATTCGGGGAGCTGCAGGTGGAGATAGAATGCGGTGGGATCAGCGTCTCTCCCGGAGATTGGATAATCGCCGATGATTCTGGAATAATGGTCATACCCGCGCTCAGGGCGGCAGAGATAACTAACAGGGCCCTTGATGTCAGGGAAAGGGAGGGCAGGATCAGGGAGGAGATAAAGAGGGGCTCCACCCTTTCAGAGGTCCTGGAGCTGGAAAAATGGGAGAAGGTCCAGTGATCTAGTTCCCTTTCAAGGAACGCTTTAGGACAGGCACCATGCTGTCTATGGCCTCCCTTGTCACATGGGGCATGACCACGAACCTGAGCGCTGGTGGGTCCGCTATCCTGGAAATGTAATATCCTTGACCTTCCATCCTCCTCTGGACAGCTTCGGGAGCAGGATGGTGGAACGCAGCGATGTTCATGACGGGCTCCATCACCTTCCTCAGGCCGAGACCTTCCAGCGCCTCAATGAGGTAGGAAGTGTTCTCCATGCAATCCCTGACGATAGTGCAATAACCCTCCGCTCCCAGGTGCTTCATGACCGCAAATGCTCCGGCCACGGACCCTGAATCCCGGGTCCCAGCCAGGGTATGGGCCTTTTGGCTGGTCAGATATGGCGAATCGACGGATATCCTACCGAACTGGTCCTTGTCCCTCATGAGAAGGCAGCCTGCCGGGACCGTGGACCTGCCCATCTTGTGCGGGTCAACGCACATGGAGCTAACGTCATCGATAGAGAAATCCCATTTACCGGTCGATGGGGCCAGCATCCCCATTCGCTCGAGGAACGGGAGAACGTAACCGCCGAAGGCCGCATCGACATGGACAGGGATCCCTCCAGCTGCCCTGGAGACCTCCTCTATGGGGTCCACGGCCCCGAGCTCTGTGGTCCCTGCAACGCATAATATCAGAAGGACATCCTCATCGAGCTTCTCCCGAAGGTCCGAAAGGGACATCCTGAAACGTTCGTCGAGGTCGACAGGGACAGGGACAAGGTCCAGCAGTTTGACGGCCTTGAGAACGGAGAAGTGGGCGGACCTGGGGAAGAGGACCTTCTTCCTGACCGACCTCATCTTCTGGAGGTACATAGCGGTGATATTCGCCTCGGTGGCACCTGAAAGGATGTGACCATAGGGGTCCTTAAGATGGAGCAATGACCCCAGCATCGATACCACCTCTCTTTCCATTGCGGCGGTTCCGGGACAGAGTCCGGGGTTACCGAGGTTCGACTCATGAAACCTTATATGGGCCTCAAGTGCCAGAGGATGGGGTGACGTGCACATGGAACCGAATATCCTGCCGGATGAGAAACGGATGTCCTTCGAATCGAACCCGCTCAGAAGCGCCCTGACCTTCTCCAGTCCCATTCCTTCTTCGGTCAACATCCGTTCCAACAGTTATCCCTGGAGGGTTCAAATAATTTGTCCCGCTATCACGCTGTGAGAAATATCACAAAAATGTTATATATGACACCGTTCACTCCAACCAGGCTTGATCCCATAGGGATGGAAGTGCGATAGATGACAGGGGCCAGGAAAAGGGGTCGGAAAACGGACTCCAAGACGGAGCATATCGCATCGATTTTCACCGGGAACCCTCTCAAGGATATCTCACCAAAGGAAATTTCGAACGAGCTCGGGTACGATATCCAACTGGTAACGACCTTGGTCAACAGGCTCATGTCCGAAGGCATGGTCGAAAGGACCGGGCGGGGGAGGTACAAGCTCAAGGTCGACCAGGTCATCGACGATAGCTATCTACGTTCAATGATCTCCGAGATGAAGGACCTGACCAGAATGGTCCTCGGGGTCAGGTCGATGGAAGGCAGGGATTGGAGCGGCTCTGGCGGCTTCAAAGAGCTAGTCGAGCTCTACCAGGTCATCAGAGCGATGGGCGGGAGCGCTCTGGCCAACAACATCCTGAGGCTCGCTGCGAAGAAATCGCTCCTTGAAGGGGATGTCGAGGCCGTCCTTGGTTCGGTGGAAGAGGTGGCCTTGAGATGAACTCATGCGCCCAAAATGGCCTGCGAAGGGAGGCAGACAATGACCTGCACCCCCTCGTCATGATGTATGTGGACCACCTGTCAGGTCTGGTCGGGTTCCTATCTCGTTTCATAGTCCAAAAACAGTGCCATTGCATGAACTGCGGATACTGCCAGGACTTAAACGAGGAATCCGCGATGAGGTTATGCAAGGCCATCCTGGTCGAGGCCCGACTGCTGGTCGGACCCTTAAAGACGATAGAGCTCGAAACGGAGATGTTGAGCATGACAAGGGAATTCTTCGAGGGAGGGAAAATAAAATGAGCGACAGAAAGGCAACCCATATACCTGGGTTCGATGAGCTTGTGGGGGGCGGATTCGCCGATGGGACCATTAACCTGATAACGGGCCCTCCGGGCAGCGCCAAATCGCTCTTCGGTATCCATTATCTCGTCAACGGGGCCCACATGGACGATGAGGTTGGCATCTACCTCACGCTCGAGGAGAGCAGGGAGTCCATACTGAGGGCCGCAAAGGGTTTCTCGATAGACCTCGAATCCTTGGAGAAGGATGGCAAGCTCTTCATCGTTGACCTCGGGAAGATGAGGATGGAATGTACCTCTTCCGAGGAACTCGAATGGGGTCTGGCCTCCTTCGATACTTTGAACGACTTCCTCAAGAACCACCTCTCCTTCAGCAGTGCCACCAGATTGGTCCTGGATTCCGTTACGGCCGTCGGGCTCTATTACAAGTCCACTGAGCTCCTTAGGAGGGAACTTTTCAAGTTCGCCCGCCTCCTCAAGACCTCTGGCCTGACATCGCTGATGATATCGGAGCTAACTTCCGACGGTGAAACGAGGTACGGGATAGAGGAGTTCGTGGCCGATTCCATGATCAAGCTGGACTACGAGAGCTCATCGGGGGAGTACAGAAGGACTCTGACCGTCAAGAAGATGAGGTTCACAAAGCACGACCCATTGAAGCACCCCTTCCTTGTGATGGACACTGGCATAGAGGTATCACCGGATGAGGTAATAGGTTGACGGTGAGCAAAGGATGAAGGACGTAGAGGTCTACGGGAAGCTCCTGGAGGAGTTCATCCGCAAGGTGACGAGCCCTGAGATAGGTCAGTTCAGACTGGAGGTCTCGACCTTCAGGATCATCCTCGAGAGGGAGAGGAAGACAAACCCCATACTGAACAGGTTCTCCATCTCGGAGACAGGCACCACAACGAACAACTTGAACGACAAGGACGAATCGCTGCTGGCCCTCCAGGTCGTCCTTCAGAGGTCCCTTGACTTCCTCTCCTCCCTGGTCGGGGAGGAACTGGCCCGGGACCTTGTCATGAGCTCAATGCAGGATTCCATAAAGGACCTGGCATCCCATGTCAAGGAGAGCCCAAGGCTCCTCAGGTTCATACCACCCCCGTTCAACGACCTGTTGAAGGACATGGTCATGGGAGGTCCACAGGCAACGGACCATGACGAGGTGCTGGAGCTGTTCCAGGACATCTTCGGGTCTTACATGAAGGACCTGTCGGCCCAGACCGATCTCTCCGCCCTGAAGCTCAAGCTCAATATCCTCAGGGAGAAGCATCGGCTGCTCCGTCATGTCGAAGTGAAGAAGAACAATACGATCGTCTTCGATAAGGAAAAATGGGCCAATGCTCCTGACGAGGAGGTGAGGGAGGCCCTTGTCGAAGCGTTCAATTCAATGGTCGGTCTATCGGTCTTCCTTGTCGGAAAGGAAGAGGCCATGAAGAAGGCCTCGAGGTCGCTCGAGTACTATTTCGAGAGCAAGGAACACCTGATCAAGAGGTACAGGATACGGGACCATATCGTGAACGGGTCCCTGAGCAGGAGGATCTCAACAGGCATCGACGAGCTAGACCATAGGATGCATGGCGGGATCCCAAAGGGATGCTCCCTACTCCTGAACGCACCCTCGGGGATAGAGAGGGACGTCTTCGTATCAAGGATGATGACAGTAGGGCTCAATGGGAGTTCCTCTATCCTGATGGTCCTCTCAAAGGAACCGCCTAGGTCGGTAAGGATGCTCCTCAGGGCCCAGGGTCTCGATCCCGAGGCTATGGAGGAAGAGGGAAGGCTCAGGCTCATCGACTGGTTCAGCTGGAGGGGAGAGAGGATCATAGGCGTCGAAAAGGAGGGGTACACCCTCAAATCGTCCAAGATACTAAGCAACCTAGGGATAGCCATAAACAAAGGTCTCAGAGAGCTGACCTTCACCGGCTCCAAGATAGGCATAATCCATATGATAGGTCCAGCACTGAACATATTCGACCTCAACCAGGTATACAACTTCGTTCAGAGGCTCAGGGCCAAGTTCAAAGAGGACGAGATGGCGAGCATCTTCATCCTTGAGCCGGAGACCTTCTCCGACGAGCAGGGAAAGAGGCTCATGGAGGTATTCGATGGGCAGATAGAGCTCTCAAAGAGGATGGTCGATGGGACCTTCAAACGGGAGATATCTGTCAAGGCTCTGTCCGGGTCCGATTTCGATTCTACCCCCATCCCGTTCATCGTCAAGGATAACATGCTCCATTTCGCAGGGTCCGAACCGACCCCTCCATCTCCCTTGCCGGAAGTGGTCCATACCCCCCTTAAACAGGAGAGGAGGAAGACCATGGTCAATGCCAGGAGGGCTCCTAGCGAACCGGTGGGACAGATCATCAGGGAAGATGCCTTCGAGGACATAGATGATGACGCATGGTTGAACGAGCTCCTGGAAGAGGGGGCCGCTGACGTTCCGGAGACCGTACCAGAGGTCCGACCATTGGCCATCAAGGTCAGCGAGGTCATAGTCGAGGTCCCTGAACCTCCACCAGCGGAGAATGAGGATGATGGACCCTTGGAAGGACAGAACAAGGTCCCTGTCAAACCCATCATCAAGGGAAGGAAGCTATCGAAGAAGGGAAAGGGGCGCTCATCGGAAGCCTTGACCGGTGTGATCAAAGAGAGGAAGGCGCTCAGGGCCAGCGGTCCACCTCCGGTCAGACCGAGACGGGTAAGGAAGGCACTCGGGAAGGATATGCCCAGGAGGTCGCCCCCCGATCCGGCGGCCCTAATGGACGAGATAGATATCACAGGGACCCAGAACTCCCCTCAGAAGCTTCTGCTCGATGCGATAGAGACCATAGATCAGCTCCTAGAGGAGTCCGAGATCTCGGTCCCGAAGGACCCACATGCTCCTCAGAAGGCCCAGAAAAAGAGACCTTGAGCCTTCGGTCTCGGGTGCTTGGTCCGATCGTAAGAAGGATCATGGAAGGGGGCCATGGACAAAAACGTAAATTAGATGAACATAGAACGGACTGATGGACCGGGTGGTCGAGTGCGTAAGGACCGTTCATCGAAAGGGACCGATAAGGGGACCGGGGCCTGCTCCATTACAGAGATGAGGGGTAGGTCCGTTCATATCACCTGCTTGGGATGCGATGGGGCCTCCGACCTTTCCGACATCCGATGCTTCATGTCGGTCGCGAGCAGGCTTCCCCCGGGTTTTTCCGGGGAGGTCGTCCTCAAAGGAACGGTGGACCGCTCCTATTCCGGACCGATGGTCGAAGCGCTCGTCTCCTCCTCCGAGGTCCTTGACAGGCTCGAAGGGCTCTGCGAGATCGCTAGGAGGAGCGACAGGACCATATTTGTGAAGGGGGGCCGGGAGCGTGCCATCCTGGAAGCCAGGTCCGCATTCACATCGGACCCGGCCTCTCTCCTAGAAAAGGGCGATGCCATCAGGGAAAGATTGTCGCGCAAAGGGAGCGAGAGTGACCGATCGCTCCTTGAGGGTATGGAAGATATCATCGAAAGGACGGAACTGATGATGAGAAGGCTCAATGTCTCATCAGAGGAATGACCCTTGGACCATCCGCATTGTTTATAACGCCGCTGCCACTTAGGCCTGGCCATGGACCTTGGAACGGACAGGGGCAGGATGGTGACCATCTCCGCCTCGGACCCGAACCCATCCTTCGGCAGGGAACCGGAAAGGAGGAGCGTGAAGGAGCTCCTTGAGAAGGGATTGGTGATAATCGACAAGCCCAGAGGCCCTACCAGCCACCAGGTCGCAGCCTGGGTCAAAGAGGTCCTCGGCATCGAGAAGGCCGGGCATCACGGAACCCTGGACCCCAATACCACGGGGGTCCTGCCCATCGCCCTGGGGAATGGTGTGAGGATGCTCGAGTCCGGTCTCTCAGAAGGCAAGGAGTACATCGCCATCATGAAGCTCCATTCGGACCAGAGCGATGAGCGTATAAGGGGTATAGCCTCGGACTTCACCGGAGAGATCTACCAGTTCGTCCCTGTGAGGTCCGCAGTGAAAAGAGGCCTAAGGACCAGAAGAGTGCATTACATCAAGGTTCTCGAGAAGAGGGGGCGGGACGTCCTCATACTGGTCGGCTGCGAATCGGGGACCTACATCCGAACCCTCATACATGACATGGGGGAGGTTTTGGGCGTAGGGGCCAACATGGCAGAGCTCAGGAGGACACGGTCGGGAAGGATGGCCGAGGAGAGCTCCTGTACCCTTCAACAGCTCAGGGATGCCCTGGAGTTCTACAGGACCGAGGGTGACGAGACCGCTATTAGGAAGGTCCTCATGCCGTACGAGCTGCTGGTATCCCATCTGCCGTCCATCATCATCAAGGACTCGGCCGTCGATGCTGTATGCCACGGTGCCCCCCTTGGTGTCCCTGGTATAAGCTCCTTCAGGGACGACATCAAGGAAGGTCAGACGCTTGCGATATATACCCTTAAAGGCGAGGTAGTTGCCATAGGCAAGGCAATGATGGACGCTCCCAGGATGTCATCGGTCAGGAACGGGGGGGCAGCATTGGTGGAAAGGGTGATCATGGAACCGGGGACCTATCCCAGGCAGTGGAAGAGCCGGACAAGACCCTAGGTCCGTTCGGCCAGGGAAGGGACAGATTTATATATCGCTGTCATCTTGGTTCAGCTTGGCTTTAATAATTCAGGGAGCGATATACGGTAAGACGTGGCCAAGGAGCGCCGGATAAAGTAATATAAGTGTCCGGCCATTAAAGGCCCCGTTCCAAAAGAGGTGGAACACGATGATGGGAAATAACGGAACTGCCAGGGTCGCTGCGATGCTAATGCTGGTCGTCGTCATGGCGGGGGTGTTCGTCTTCATCCCGAAAAGTGACGATAAGGTCGATGCCGTCGGGGCGCCGGCCATCAAGATAGAACTTGCCTCGTACAGAGGTACTGCCTTGGTCGCACCCGGCCAGGATGGGATAGTGCAGTTCTCAGGGACCGTCTCAGCGCAGATCCCACTGGACCCCAACTTCCAGTTCCTGCTTGTCTATCTCACGGCAGATGCGGGCGGATGGCCGACCTCGGTCACATCAGCACTGACCTTCAGCAAGCAGGTCAAGACCCAGAACTTCCAGGTGGTCATCAGGGTCCCTCCCGAGACATCCGTCACAGCACAGGGTCAGCTCACCATATCCGGCAGGTGGAGGTACAGCCCCGGGTCCCTTGGTGGGTCTGTGGAACCCGTTAATGCGATCATAGTGGTCAAGCAGTTCTACCAGTTCTCTGTAGGCTGCGACAAGCCATATGTCCAGATAAACCCCGGCGCCTCCTATGGGTTCAAGCTCAGGCTGAACAATGAGGGGAACTTCAATGACAAGCTCAGAGTGGACATACTTAACCTCGACAAGCTAACCGCAAAGGGTTGGACCATCCAGCTCTCCAGGGACAAGTTCGAGATAATGGAATCGACAGAGCAGGTCCTTGTCGTCTCGGTCACCTCGCCTTTGAAGTTCACCATCTGGAAGAACAATGTTGAGGTCATCCAGCTCAGGACCACATCTACCCAGGCAGAGCTCAACGGCGAGGTCTCGGACATATCGGATTACGCCCTTTATATCAGGGAAAGGGGCATAAACCTCGTACCTGGTTTCGAGATAGGTTTCGCCATAATCATATTGGCCGTACTTACAGCGGCCATGTTCGGATTCGCTAGCAGGAAGAGGCTCTTTTAGGACCGCACTTCCATCAAGATCACCCTCTTAGGTCCTAATGGACGGTGAACGGGATGGACGTTGTCAGCTCAGATGATATTAGCAGGGCAGCAAGCATAGCGGTCAACGAGGTCCTCTCGGTACAGAAGGGCGAAAGGGTCCTCATCGTGACCAATCCCTCGAAGGACGTGCTCTCCATAGGGACCTCTGTCTATGATGCCTGTCAAAAAGTGGGCGCCCAGACAGTACTTATCGTCCAACAGACCAAGGGACAGCTCGATACCGCCTCGCCCGAGGTACTTTCTGCGCTCAGAACGGACCCTGATGTAGTAGTATCCATTTCCGAGGAAAAGCTCGGCAAGGACCCCAACTGCATGAAGGACCCTATAAATATCGACGGAAGGACTTACGACCATTATTTCAATTATCTTCTGGGGGAGAAGAAGGCGCGTTCGTTCTGGTCCCCCTCGGTCACCATCGACATGTTCGAAAGGACCGTACCCCTGGACTACTCCGGGCTGCGGGATGACTGCAGGAGGGTCAAGGAGCTTCTTGACAAGGGCAGGTCCGTCCGCATCACCGCACCGTCTGGAACGGACATAGAGATAGGGATAGAGGGACGGAAAGCCAGGGCCGACGACGGTTCCTTCTCGGTCAAAGGTTCTGGCGGAAACCTGCCTGCGGGGGAAACGTTCATATCGCCGCAGCTTCGAACATCCAAAGGCAGGATAGCCTTCGACGGCTCCATTGCCTCGGATTCCGGGATAATAATCATAGAAAGTCCCATCCTCTGCGAGGTGGCAGAAGGTCATGTAGTATCGGTCAAGGGCGGCCGGGAAGCGGAACTTCTGGAAGAGACCCTTGAGAGGGCCCGTGCCAGGACAGGAGCGATGGCGGACGAGGGGAAATTGCCCCGTTCGGAAATGGGGCACTACCTTGAGAACATAACCAACCTAGGAGAGCTGGGAATCGGGCTCAACCGGATGGCAAGGATCGTCGGGAACATGCTCGAGGATGAGAAGGTCTATGGTACCTGCCACATTGCCATAGGCGGCAACTACGACAATGATGCCAGGGCGCTCATCCACCTTGACGGGCTCATAAGGTCACCGACCATCATCGTCCGGGTCGATGGTTTGGATGAGGTCCTCATGAGGGACGGTGAGCTTTCAATTTAAATAAATGCGCCCTATTGTACCGCCGACCCCCCATCCGGAGAGCGATCCCATGAACGACCAGACATCGACCATCGGTGGGACCGATGGTAGCACCGTCAAATCGAACGAGACCAGGACCGGTTCCGATAATGACGTTGAGGGCCTCATGGAGGAGATCAACCACCTCAAAGGCCAGCTCAAGTCCCTTGAGTACACTGTGAACCTTGAAAGGGAGGCCTACAGGCGCGAGCTCGCCGGGGCCTATGACGAGATAGGTGCCATCCGCAGGGAAAGGAACCTCCTGAAGAAGCAGATCGATGATGTGATGAAGCCTCCGATGATGCTTGGGGAAGTGGTCGAGGTCACAGGACAGAAGGAGGTCATAATCAGGAACGGGACGGGGCAATCCTTCATCACAACGCTCTCCGGCGAGATGACGACCGAGGGTCTGCTAACTGGGACCAGGGTCGGGTTGGAGAGGAACAATCTTGTCGTTATGAGGACCCTGTCATCGGGTAAGGACCCAATAATAATGGGGTCCGAGCTCATTGAGAGACCGACCACCACCTATGATGATGTCGGCGGTCTCGATGAGGCCATACTCGAGCTCAAGGAGACGGTCGAGCTGCCATTGATCGAGCCCGAGGCGTTCAAGAGGATCGGCATCCATCCGCCGACCGGGGTTCTCCTGGTGGGGCCGCCCGGGACAGGCAAGACCATGCTAGCCAAGGCTGTCGCCAACTCGGCCAGGTGCACTTTCATAAGGCTCGTTGGCTCCGAGCTGGTCCAGAAGTTCATAGGGGAAGGTGGGAGGTTGGTCAGGGAGCTCTTCCAGCTCGCAAGGGAGAAGAGGCCCTGTATAATCTTCATCGATGAGCTTGATGCCATAGGGGCTAAGAGATTGGGCATGGACACAACAGGGGACAGGGAGGTCCAGAGGACACTTATGCAGCTCCTTGCGGAGATGGACGGGTTCCATCCGCTCGAGAACATAGGTGTGGTGGCTGCGACCAACCGGAAGGACATCCTTGATGATGCCCTGCTCAGACCGGGACGATTCGACAGGATAATAACCATCCCGCTCCCGGACCGGAAGGGTAGGGAGAGGATACTTGCCATCCATTCCAACGGGGTCAAGCTCGCTAAGAACCTGGACATAGGTCCCTACTCCGAGAGGACCGAGGGTTTCTCTGGGGCCGATCTGAAGAGCCTCTGCACGGAATCTGGGATGTTCGCAATAAGGAGGAAGCATCGTTCCGTGACCAAAGAGGACATGGAATCCGCCCTGGAAAAGGTGCAGAAGAGGAAGGAGCAGAAGAAGAGCGAAGCGCCCGAGAACATGTTCAGATGATGCCCCCGGTCCTGGACCGCTCGTGGTCCATCATTCGTACCTATTGGCCTCGGAGGCCATCCCTTTGCTCCGGAGCAACTCCTGGACCTCCCTGGACACTTTCCTGTGATAGTATGTGAGCCTCTGCTCCTCCAGGAGCTTAAGGCATCTCCCGAAGCTCTCGTGCATCCGGTTGTAGAGCCTCTTAGAAAGGTATAGTCTGCCGTAATCCAGATGCACCATGGCTATCTTGTATTTCTCCCCGAGGTCAGTGAATATCCTTAATGCATCCTCCAGGTACTCCTCCGCTGTTTCGTGCTCGTTGGCAAGGAGGTATGCATGGGCGGCCCCGGACAGGCCATACCCCTGCTGCCTTATGTCCCCTGTCTCCTCCGAGAGCTCTATTGCCTCCTCGAAGTTCTCTATGGCCTTCTCAAGGTCCCCGGTGGATGCCATTACGGTCCCGAGGCTTATCTTGGTCCTTGCCATCTCGAGAGCGTTCTCCTTCCTCTCAAGGGCCGATATGGCCTTCTGGAACTGCTCGATGGATAGATCGTGCCTGTCCTGATTGGTATAGACCACACCAAGCCCTGTGTACGACGCGGCCTCCAGCGTGGGGTCCTTGAGCTCTTTGGACAGAGACAGCGCCTCTTTGAGGTTCTCCTCGGCCTCCTTGAACTCCCCCTTGGAAGAATAGAACTCCCCTAATGCCTGCAGGGTCTTTGCCATCTCCCCCTTGTTATGGAGCTTCCTCGCGGTCCTCAAGGCCTTCTGGAGCCTCTTCTCGGCCGATTCCCTGCTCCCCCGTCTGGACTCTATGATCCCCAGCCTAAGGTTGGCCCTTGCAACTATGAGAGGCCTATCCTCCGCCTCGCCTATGGCGGAGGCCATCTTGAGCTCGGAAAGCGCCCTATCCCACCTTCCCATAAGCATCTGGACCTCGCCCTTGAGCAGCCTTGTTGCAGCGTTGTACTCCTTGGTCTCCTCCGTCATCCCCTTCTCCAGCAGGGAGAGAACGGAATCGAACTGCTCCACGAGACCCTTGGTGATTATGGACTCGCCATAGGTGGATGCGAGCTTGAGGGCCTTTAGGGTCTCCCCGCCCATGGCCAGATGGTACATCGCCTCTACCGTGGCCCTTTCGGTCCCGACCTCCATGTAGTGGCCCGATGCCTTCAGGTGGTACTGCGTCCTCTGGGCAGGGGTCAGTCTGTTGTAGAAGAACTCCTTGATGAGGTCATGGGCCTCGTACTCATCGTATGAGGTCTCCTGCATGAGGTTTGATTCCACCAGCTCGTCCAGGACCTTGAAGTCCAGCCCCTCCTCCATGAAGAAGGCCTCAGAAGGCACGGGGAATCGGTAAACGGAGGCTATCTGAAGGAGGAGGGATGCGTTCTCCTTGAGCTTCTTGAATATCTCCTCGTATATGTAGCGTTTTATGTCCTTCTGGTCCGAGAGGTCCTTGGCGGATAGGACGAGCTGAAGGAACAAAGGATGGCCCTTGGTTATGTTATAGACCCTATCGAACATGTCCTCCGTGAGGTCCCTCATCTTCATGAGGCCCCTGCAGCTCTCCCTGTCCAGGCCCGAGATGTTGAGCTCGTGGACGGTCCTGTTCACGACCACGTCGGACCGGTCGTAGAAGGGGAACACCTGCCTGCCGACTATTATGACCTTGACACCAGGCAGGCCAGGAAGCATCTCCTTGAGGTTCCCGAAGAGCTCGACGGTCTCGTCCGATGCCCTTTGGAAGTCATCGAACACCATGAAAATGGGCAGGTCCTTCATGGAACTCTCCAGAAGCGTATAGAGCTCCCTGCCCTCCAGGGACGGAGAGCTGTCAAGATATGTCCGGAGCCCGGACCTGCCCATCTGCTCGAGGAACCTCGAAATGGAATAGATGACGTTCCTGAGGGAATCCCATCTATGGAACCTGTACCAAAGGATGTGCATCCGGCCCTCCATCTCCGTCGCGCATTTGGCCGCGAGCGTCGTCTTTCCTATCCCTGCTATCCCGGTGATGGAGAGCATGCTGCCCTCCTCCCTGGAGAGCCAGTCCCTGATGAAGGAGAGCTCCTTCTCCCTGCCGTAGAACTTCTTTGGGAGCGGTACGTCCTGCATTATTGAAATGAACCCTTCGGTACTAAGCTTCCTGACCGGTTCCTGACCCTCCGAGAGGAAGGTCCTTACTGCTGTCTCCTTGATCACTCGCTCCTTTCCCATGAGCAGGAGCAGGTCGGCCAGCTTGACCCTCACGCTGAGGTAGTACGGGACGTCCCTGAGGTCCAGGGTCTTTATCGACCCGTCCGATACCTGAAGGAAGACGTTGAGGGAGGCTATGTCCTCGAAGACCTCCTTTGCGTAATCGAGCCCCTTGTCCGTCAGGAAATAGGCCTTCCTCTTCCTTGGCAGGCCCTTTATCCTCTTCAGCCGCTCGATGACCAGGTCCTCCTCCTTGAGCCTCTTCATGGTCCTGGGGATATTGTCCCTGCGGATCGATATGGCCTCGGCCATGCCCTCCTGGACAACTTCCTTGGGGACCTCGAAATCCTCCTCCGTGTGGTGGGTCTCGTAGAGATGTAGAAGTATCTTCTTATCTACGGTCTGCCTCGGCACCATAGACCTGTCCGGGCCGTTCTCGGTGCTCAGTCCATCACCACCGCGTCCATGGCCTCGGACAGCTGGTTCCTCACCCTCTGCGGGACCGCCCTGTAGGCTATGGGAACGAGCGCAGAATAACCTGTCCTTGCACAGCTGCCTCGGAGCATGGTAAGGAACCTGATGACCCTCTGAGGGTCATTTGCCGTGAGCACCGATTCGAAATCGTCCATGAGCAGGACCCCTTTTCCCCCACCCTTCTGGAAATGGTCCTCTATCTCCCTGAACAGTGCGGAAAGATTGGTCGGATTGATGACCGTGGAACCGCTCTCTTCCGGATGGGCTATGGACCTGTCAAGCCATATGGTCCTTGCCCCCGCAGGGTATTCCCTTCTCTTGGGTCCAGGGGGTTGAGGGGTGACAAGAAGCCCTGGTGAACCGCTCTCCAATCTGCTCCGGAAAGCACTCAGCCAGACCTTGTTCCCGTTCCTGTGGAACAGGATGATCAGATCGTTATCCGGTACCACCGGTTCCATGACCGGGGCACCGATATCTATCCTGCTTCGGCCTGTTCGGGGGATGGTCGAACCTATCTCCCTGGACAAATCATAGAGCCTGTTGACCTTCTTCCTGTGGGACGTTATCCGGTAGATCATATAGGCCAGGACCATGACCAGACCTATCGCACATAGGATGATTATTAGGGTTCCTTCCATTGGCAGACACTTCTCCCGTTCACAGGCCTTATATGTTCCGGATGACTTTGTTCGGAGGGAAAAGGATGGAAAGACTATTAATATCTTCATAGCTAACTGTGAGAAAAGGTGGAATAATGGGTGTTCCCAGGGTCGTCATCCTCTCACCGGCCTATCCTCCGCTGAGGGGGGGCAGTGCCACTTACTTCCAGACCTTAATTAGGTCCCTTACGGGGAAGGTCTCATTCACGGTCCTATCGCTTGAGGCAGAAGGGAGCTCCCGCACGGAGGAACTGGACGGAGCAAATGTGAGAAGGGTGCTCCCTGACAGGAGGGGGGGAGGGGCTATCCCAAGATACATCACTGTCATACCTGCAGTTATTTCGGCCCTCAACAAGGAAAGGAAGAAAGGACCGTTCATAATCCATGCCCATAGCAACGGTATCTACGGCTACTCGGCCTCGCTTTTCTCGAGCTTTTTCGGAATCCCCATGATCAAAGAGGTCCAGGACACTTCGGACAAGGCATTCGTGCTCAAAGCTGGGAAAGTTCACAGATGGATCGCAACAGGTAAATTCGTCAGGAGGCGCCTTACGTCCTTCGGTATCCCTGAGGAGAGGATAGTGACCTTCCCTTCCATCAATCCCCCTGAACTGTCAGAGCTCGCAAGCAAAGCGATGAAGGGTCGAGTAGAGCATCCAGGCAAGGTCAGGTTCGTTTATTTTGGATGGCTCATGAACAGGGTCAAGGGAGTTGATGTGCTTTTAAAGGCTTTTAGCCTCGCATCCAAGGAACTGGATGGCTTAGAGCTCTGGATCATTGGCGATGGCCCCGACAGGAAGGGACTTGAAGAGCTTGCGAACGGGCTCCCTGTCAGGTTCCTAGGAAGCCTTCCATACACGGACCTGGTGAAGACGCTCGCGCAGAGCGATATCGTAGTGCTTGCCTCCCATGAGGAGGCAAATCCAAGGTGCATAATCGAGGGTTATGCCTTAGGCCTCCCCGCCATAGCGACCGATGTGGGGGGGGTTATTGAGGAGCTGCTCGATGGTAAGACCGGCATCCTGGTAAAGGACAACGATGTCGAGGCTCTGAGCAGGGCCATGGTGAAGCTAGCATCGGACCAGGACCTCAAGGAAATATTAGGCAATGAAGGGAAGGAATTCCTGGAACGATTGCCCACCTGGAGTGATCTTTCCGACGCACTTTATAAGGAATACCTGATCCTTTGGGACCATATCATGAATTGACCCTCTTAACCCAGCTTTCCCATATTCTCAAACCCAGGTGCATGAGGAGGATGATGACCAATGGGAGGACAAAAGCTAGGAACCCTCCGTTGATCGATTCGATCAGCATGAAGGCTATGAAAACATCAGCTGCCGAAACTAAGGTCAGAATATAACTAGGCTTGAAAGGGTGGGAATGGACGAAGCTGAACAGGATTTCCAAAGCAACGAATACCGGGACGAAGGCCAACGAGATGAACGAATTGAAAAGGATGAAAGTAGTCCCAACCGATCGACCTTCTAGGACCGGGAAAAGAAGTGACCGAAAAGGCATTTGAAATTCATTAACATACCCTAGATGCGTTTGGTCCGTGTTCTCGGCATATTTCATGATATCATCCGGGTCAAGGACATTATGACGGTAGCCGAAAAGATGGAATATCTCATGGAGGACGATATGCTGTATACAGGTTATCTCGACCGGTTTGGAACTGTTCCAATAGGATGTTGTCAGAAGCGCTACTGACCACTCTGTAAAGGCCTGCCCCCAGAATGCTTTACCATCACCGTCCCAATTCAATATCCTACCATCGAAGACCACGACAATGATATCCAACTCCCATTCCATGTAGGATGACAAGGCACCTGAGGACCTTACGATATCTGATGTTAGATTGAATCCGTTCAGGGTCCTTATCCCGTCCGAGCTGAACCTCCCAGGGAGTATGACCGGATCGAAATAATCATCATAGATGGTGATACCAGACATCACCGCCGTCGCATCCTCATCGGTACAGCCAGCGGATAGAATGACCCCAACATCGAACCTGGGATGTATGGCTTTCGGGACGATGAGAACAGCTGATGTGGCTATTATTAGGGACAGGACCGAAATGAGGAGGATGGCCATCCTTCTTCTCGGACGGTCGTCCTGCGCCTCGTTCGATCCACCTTTTTCTGCCATATCGATCAACCTTCAATCATCGGAGCAGTTGATGGCCTCATCTAAGGCTATCGTTCCGGCTTCCCTGAACGCCCTGGAGACACCCCCTACCCCCAGCTTCACGCCCCCGAACACCCTTGAGACGACAAGAGCATGGGACCTCAGGTCGTTGGACCTCAAAAGCTCCATGAGGACCTTCCCCGGGTGCCCCACCTCGCCGTCGTCCTTGGATGATTCCACCATCCTCCCTGCCACCTCAACTCTTATCGCATGACAGTGATGGACAGCCTTCTTGTACTCCCTCCTGTGGAACTTCAGGATGTCCTCAAGCTCATCGGGCCTTTCGACCTCGTAAAGATGTGCATAGAACCTGGACCGGGTCTCCTCGAACCTTACCGCGGCAAGCTCCCTCATCGGACTTGGATGGCCTTTTGATGTTTAATCGTTTCCCGTTAAGCGGTTAGTTTTATTGTCATGATGACTTTATGGTAGCATCGCTTTGGAGATGAACGATATGATCTCGGACAGGATAACGGCTCTTAGGGAGCTTATGAAGAGAGAAGGAGTTCAGGCATATCTGGTCCCCAGCTCGGACCAGCACCAGAGCGAATACCTTCCGGAGTGCTGGAAGAGGAGGAAGTGGCTTTCCGGCTTCACGGGGTCTGCCGGTGATGTCGTTGTCACCATGGACAAGGCTGGGCTCTGGACCGACGGCAGGTATTTCATCCAGGCCGAGGAGCAGCTTAAAAGCTCTGGGATAGTGCTCTACAAGATGGGACTGCCGGACTCCTTGAAGATGGAGGATTGGATAGCATCCGAACTGAAGGAGGGACAGAAGCTTGGAGTGGACCCGAAGGTGCTCTCCATGGAATCCGCCTCCGGTCTGAAAAGGACATTGAAGGAGAAGGGTATGGTCCTTCATTACATCGATAGCAATCTTGTGGACGAGCTCTGGACCGACAGACCGTCACCATCGCTTGGGCCTGTCGAGGTCCTTGATGTGAGGTATTCGGGTGAGTCCCTTGAAAGCAAACTGTCCCGCATAAGGAAGAAGATGGATGAGAAGGGATGCACCGTGCATATCACAGGTGCATTGGATTCCATCGCATGGACCTTGAACATGAGGGGGAAGGACATCGAGTTCAATCCCGTCTTCATCTCCTATCTCTCGATGACGAAGGATGGCGGGGTCCTGTTCATAGATCCCATCAAGCTCGATGCGAAGTCCAAGAAGCATCTCATGGACAAGGTCGTGGTCCGCTCCTATTCTGAGTTCGAAGCGTACTTGAAGGAGCTGTCCGAGAAAGAGGTCAAGGTCTGGCTCGACCCTAAGACGACGAACAAGTGGACCGCGCTCAAGCTCGAAGGGAAGCCCAAGGTCCACCAGGAGCGATCTCCCATAGTTGACCTCAAATCGGTGAAGAACGAAGTGGAACTGAAAGGGTTCAGGGACAGTCTTGTCGTCGATGGGGTTGCCATGGTTCGCTACTTCAAGTGGCTCAGGGAGAACGTCCCCAAGGGTAGTGTGACCGAGATATCAGCCGCTACAAAGCTAGAAGAGCTCAGGAAAGAGGGAAAGCACTTCGTGGGGCTTTCCTTCACTACGATATCGGGCTACAAAGGGCATGGGGCCATAATCCATTACGACCCGACACCCGAAACGGATGTGGAGCTCAAGAGCGAGGGGATATATCTCGTGGATTCAGGAGGTCAATACATGAACGGGACCACCGATATCACGAGGACCATGGCCCTTGGTCCTCCCACCCCTGAACAGATAGATATGTTCACAAGGGTCCTTAAGGGGCACATAGCGATAGCCTCCCTGAGGTTCCCGAAGGGGTTCTCCGGGAAGCAGCTGGATGCTTTCGCAAGGAAGGCCCTTTGGGACGCGGGGAAGAACTACAACCACGGGACGGGGCACGGGATAGGACACTATCTGAACGTCCATGAAGGGCCCATGGGGATAACACCGAGGGATGCCGGGGTCCCGCTTTCCGCAGGCAACGTCCTCTCTAACGAGCCTGGATACTACAAGGAGAACGAGTACGGCATCAGGACGGAGAACCTGATAGTCGTCGTCAAGGACGAGGAGTTCAGCACCCCGGAACAGGAGTTCCTAAGGTTCGAGACATTGACCCTCTGCCCGATAGACCTCTCCCTTGTCGATAGGAAAATGCTGACTAAAGAGGAGAGGAAGTGGCTCAATGAATACCATAGACTTGTGAGGAGGAAGCTCTCTCGGAAGCTGGACCCGGAGACCAGGGCTTTCTTGAAGGAGCTGACACGTAAGGTCTAAGGACCCGGCTTGGAAGGATCTTCCTCGATAGGTCCTGTGACTTCCAAAGTAACATCCTGCGCTATCTCATCGAGGTCAGATGATAGATCCTGGTCCGGCGTCCCTTCAGTACCAGCAACAATTGCTGTCGAGGTTGTTCCGTCGATCTCCGGTGCAGCTACCTCTGTAGGAGAAGGACCTTCCTCCAATACCTTAGGCTCCTCCACAGCAATTGGTCCATCATTTCCAGGAGCTGGTCCCTCCTTTTTCCTTTTGGTCAATAAGAACAGCACAATTCCTATGACCAACATAACCAAAACGATCCCAGGGATGACCAACCATAACATCGAACCGCCTTTGCTCCCTTCCTCCTTAAGCAGTGGGGTTTTGGATAGGTCTAGTATCGTCGTTCCCATCGCATCCACAGAACCGGTCCCGGATATGGCACTATACCCCTCCTTCGTAATGGTCCAGGTGAAATCACCATAGTACACATCGAGGGAGAACGAACCGTTGGATACGGTCGTCATCGAATAGGTCTGCCCGTTCGATGCTCTGATCTCAACTTTAGCCTCTTCGACCGGATCCCCTTTCGGATCAAGGACAGTTCCCTTTACTAATCCGGTATCAATGACCGTAATAATTACGACATCCTTCCCGGTATGATCATATGCGTCATATACCATCAGTTCGATCTTGTATGATCCGGCCTTGTCGAATACGAATTCAAAACCACTTTCATCAACAGTTCTCTCTGATCCATCATAAACGAACTTCCATGAATAACGGACGATCCCAACGTTGTCCCAGGACCACGAACCGTCCAGAATGACCGTCGATCCAACAGCAACCCTCTGGTCCGGTCCAGCATCTGCGATGGGTGAAGTGATATCTCTGCGATGGGTGAAGTGATATCTCTAACTGTAACATTTACTGTAGTAGTTGCCAAGTTGTATGCAGCATCATATACTGCCAGTTGGACTATGAATAACCCCGGATTGTTGAACTGATATTCCACCTTGGATCCGTACAGCCTTATCGTGATAAGGTCATCATAGCTATTCCACCAGGAAAAACTCCATGAATAATTTATGATACCTACGTTATCGGAACTGGAACCTGCATCGAATGTGACCCTTTGTCCTTCATCGATCACGAGGTCCTCCCCTGCGATCGCGATCGGAGGTTCGGTGTCCCAGACAGTTACCGTCATTGTATCAACGGCCCATTTGCCTGCGGCATCTGATACGTTCAGTGTCACTTCGAAGACACCCGCATTTTCGAACCAATGGGACTGAATGGACCCAATGAGCGTGATCGGAACACCGTCCGTAAACTTCCATGTATAACGGATAATGCCGACGTTGTCCGCGCTGAGCGAAGCGTTGAATTGAGCAGTTTCGCCCATGCTGATCATCTGGTCCGGACCTGCATCAGCGATGGGAGCTTCAGTATCTAGAACAGTCACGGTCATTGTATCCGTATCCCAGTTGCACCCAGCATCGGTAACGTTCAACGTGACGATGAACATGCCCGGATCATCGAAGATGTGAGTTGGCATCGAGCCATATAGAGCAATCTTCCTTTCTCCGTCGAAAAATGTCCAGGTCCAGTTCATGATGACCCCATTATCATAGCATAGACTTCCATCAAATATTACAACGGTTCCCTCATCGACGATCCGGTCAGGACCCGCATCGATTATAGGTTTTGTAAGGTCCATAACAGTGACCGTCACCTTATCAGTATCCCAATTTCCAGCTATATCCGTCACCTTCAAGGTCACATCGAACACGCCTGGATTGTTGAACTGGTAGGTAGGTCCATCACCATAAAGGACGATCGTTGTTCGATCTTTGAATGTCCAGGAATATTTGACTATCAAAAAGTTATCAGTGCTTTCACTCCCATTGAATGTAATATTAGTTCCTTCATCGATCATCATATCATAGCCTGCAGATGCGTTGGGAGGGATCGAATCCTGCCATTTCAATATCGGGTATGTGATATTATCAATGATGAACCAAACATATAAAAAATCCCATCCGGCATCCGTGAAGGTGGTCCTTGACCTCATCTCGAACGTGGTCTTCCCCGTTCCACCCGAACTCGTATTCTTGCCGCTGGCGTTGATGTCCCAGAAACTGTTATTCACCCAACCCCAATTATAATAACCAACAAACCCACCAACATAGTCCGAGACCCCAATGATGGAGCCTGTGGCATAACTGTTCAAAATGGAACCGTAATTACAACCTACGAACCCGCCAACATAATCTCCCATCCCGGTCGTAATCCCATGAGCATAACTGTCCATAATGCTCCCGGTATTGTAACCGATGAGCCCGCCAGTATATTCTTCCATCCCCGTGGTCGTCCCTGTGGAATAACTTTCCTTCACGGTCCCGTAATTGGTGCCCACGAGCCCGCCGATGCAACTATTTCCGCTCGTGTTCCCGGTGGAGTAACAGTAACTCACGGTCCATCCGTCGTTGAACCCTACAAGCCCACCAATCCCTCCTTCCCCCCAATTCTGCTTCCCGGTGGTCGTACCTGTAGCGTAGCTGAAGGTTATAGGTCCGAAATTATATCCCACCAATCCACCGACACGAGAATCTCCGCTCGCGGTCCCATCGGAACAACTGTTCTCCACGGTCCCGTAATTACCTCCCACGAGCCCACCGATACGATAACCTCCGCTCGTGGTCCCTGCAGTGCAACAGTCCCTCACGATTCCTTGATTGTTACCAATGAGTCCGCCGATATGACCATATCCGCTCGTGGTCCCATCGGAGTAACCGTTCGTTACGGTCCCGTAATTTGTGCCCACGAGCCCGCCTACATGATCACCCCCAGTGATATTTTGATCGAGGATGTTCACATTCTTCACGGTGGCCTTAGGACCTATAGTACCGAATAAACCAACGTGGTCCATATACCACCTATAGATAAAAAGCCCAGAAATATTGTATCTCCTTCCATCCAGGCTGCCCGTGAAATTGTTGGAAAATCCTCCGATCGGCACGAAACCCGCTCCCGAATTCCATGTCTTTGTCGCTGAGGCGTTAATATCGTTTACCAAAATGAAGTGCTTGTTCAGATTGGATGTGTTACCCATCCACTGCAGTTCGGTGACGTTCGAGATCCTAAACGGGTTCCCTGCGGTTCCATCTCCTCCGCTGAAGAGTGGTTCGATACCGGAGGCTTCAACATGGGGGATCCCGCCGGATCCTGAGATCCCTTGGAATATCGATGCGATCAGGATACAAACCAGATACATCGATGCTAACCTTCTTGATTTCATGTTTTCGACTCCTCTCGATGATATGAAGGCATACATCCCATCTGTCGATGAGGTCGGGTCCCTGACCTCTGAGATATGGCCCTCTTTTCTCCCCAACGTTTCTATACCCCACTGAATTATATTTGCAATATCATCCCGAATGTATATGGGAATTATTTGATATTATACTTTCGTTGGAACATTGTACCAAGTTTTTACCACAAGTGATTTGCAACAGTTGGTTCAACATCTTTTTCCTTTTACTGATGTAGTTCTTCTTATCGCTGTGTTCATACCACTTTAAAACACAATATTCATCATGGCAAGGCTCCATGTTTTTGTCACCAACCTACACGGAATGTCTGCCACACTTCTTAGCTTTGCCAGCGATTATGTATAGGCTATGTTTCTCGATCTCTATCTGGCCCCTATCTTTCGCAGAGGTGTTGTGATAACACACAGGGGATCCTGTAATAATTAGAGAAGAATAGAGCTACCCCTCTCAGGTCATAAACAGTTCCGTTGCGAGGCCAAAACCTTTGTTTCCGTGGGGTAATGGATCAGGTATAATAAAAATGTGCATAATTAATTATGCACAAATTATAATAATGTGCAGAACAATACATGCACATGGACGAAAGGCATCGAAGGCTGCTGGTCAAACAGAACCCTCAGTGGAGTGGAGGTGAGATCCGCACCTACGAGTTCAAGAGAGCCCCATTCGATATTTTACAAAAAGACCTGGACCACCCCCAGATCATAGCGATCGTCGGACTTAGGAGGACTGGGAAGACGGTCCTTCTCAAGCAGATCATGCAAGGTTTGCAGGGGAATGTCCCGGATAACAACATCGGGTACATCTCCTTTGACGACAGGGATTTCCAGAGATATGAAACCGCAAGCGAGCTGATAGATTACTTCCTGACCTTCTCCAAGAAGGACGTGAGGAGATATCTGTTCCTGGATGAGATACAGAAGGTGCCGAACTGGCCGGACCTCCTCAAGACCGTCTACGATAACGAGGAAGGTCTGAAGGTCGTCGTATCCGGGTCATCAAGCCTGGAGCTGAAGGATTCCCGCGAAACATTGGCGGGAAGGATATTGACCCACATCATCCCGGTCCTCTCGTTCAAGGAATTCGTCGGATATTTCGGTCACGAGAACAGCATCGCGGTCGGTTCCCTCTCAAGGGAGTACGACCTGAAGTTCCTTGGGAAGAAGGAGATATATCTCTCTCTTTTAGAGGATTATATCAGGAAAGGGGCTTTCCCCGAGCTCCTGGACCAGACGGACCAATCGTTCATCACGAGATATATCAAAGAATCGGTGATAGATAAGGTGATATCGGACATCTCCAAGAAGGTCAAGCCCGGACGGGAGGATATCGTAAACGATCTACTGGTCGTATTCTCTGGAAACACGGCGAGATTGTTCGAGATAATAAACATAGCGAACGCTTTGGGGATCGATCGGAACACCACATCGGAGTATATCAACACGTTGGAAAAGACCTTTCTCATAAAGGTCGACCACAACTTCACCAAAAGCGCTCTGAAGAGGGCAAGGACAAGCAAGAAGGCCTACATCGCCCACAGTTGCATCCCGATAGCGATGCTGGAGCAACAGATGGGCAGCATCGACGGGACCGATATGGGTCATCTCATCGAGACCATCGTCGCGAACAGCCTGACCGAAACAGGCTTCTGGAGATCGCCCAGGAAAGATGAAGTGGACATAGTCCTGCCCGGTCCGATACCTATCGAGGTAAAGTACAGAGACCATATCGGAAAGAAAGACCTCGAAGGACTACAACGTTTCATGGACAGATTCGATGTTAGTACTGGAATCGTCGTTACGAGGGATGAATTGGAACTGAACGGATCAATTCCCAGGAGGATACTGAGGATTCCTGTCTGGTTGTTCCTATTGATCGATCAAAAGGACCTGAAAGAACTATGATGAGATGACACAATTTCTCGATCCAATGATATATGGGATCATACCCTCCTGAACCTGCGCTATGATAGTTTTATTACAGACATCAAGGAAGAGATCTTTTTTCAACATTGAAATGGACTAAATAAAGTATTACCTATATCGATAATTTATTAGTCGATTATCATGATACCTCGCACCATGACCTCCTGGGAGAACGAGCTCTACGATGAGATATTCGATGCCATGCTCCGCTATCTCACCCAACGCAGGGGCCACGATCCAGAGTTCGCTCCCTCCATCCTCAAGGAGATGCTCTCCTCCGAATACAAGAAGCAGGGGGACTGTTGGGCCGGGAAGAGCCCGGTCCAGGACATCACCGAGGCAGCGACGATCGCTGCCTTCGAGCATTATCTCGCCCACTGGGACGATGCCGGGGGACGATAGGCAACTTTTATCATGCATCAGGGCCCTTCGACGGATAATGTCCACATCGTTCCAAGGGGGATGAAAAGATGGTACTTATACTGACCAGAGAGGACGTTATGTCCGTCCTCTCCATGAAGGACTGCATGGATGTCGTCGAGAAGGCCTTTGCCGAACTGACCAACGGGACCGCGGTCCTCCCGCTGAGGATAGGAATCAGACCTCCAGACGGCCTATCGCTCTACATGCCCGCATATCTCAAGGGCATGAACGCGCTCGCATGCAAGGTCGTGTCCGTCTACAAGGACAACCCAGCAAAGCACAACCTCCCCACGACCATAGGCAAGGTCCTCCTCCAAGAACCGACGACGGGCGAGGTGGTATGCATAATGGATGGGGGCTATCTCACGGCCGTGAGGACGGGGGCTGCGAGCGGGGTCGCAACCAAGCATCTTGCCCGCAAGGACAGTGGGCAGGTCGCAGCCGTGTTCGGGGCAGGGGTGCAGGCCAAGATGCAGCTGTGGGCCGTCAAAGAGGCAAGGGACCTATCCTCTGCACTTGTCTTCGATACCTTCCCGGACGCAGCCGTCAAGTTCTCCAAAGAGATGGGAGAGAAACTGGGAATTACCATCAAGGTGGCAAAGGATACCGCCGAGATGCTCTCTGCGGACATCATCTGCACTGCCACATCTTCCTCCACCCCCATATTCGACGGGAACAAGGTCAGGGAAGGGACCCACCTGAACGGGATAGGGAGCCACTCTCCCAACGCGAGAGAACTTGATACCGCCATCATAAAGCGGTCCCTCATAATAGCCGATTCGAGGGAGGCCTGCCTCAACGAGGCTGGGGACATCATGATACCCATACAGGAAGGCGCCATCACCAAGGAGCACATCCATGCAGACCTTGGCGAGATCGTCACCAAAAAGGCGAAGGGGAGGACAGATGGCAGGCAGATAACCCTCTTCAAGTCCAACGGTCTTGCCATCCAGGATGCTGCAGCTGCAAAGCTCGTCTTTACAAGGGCAAAGGAGAAGGGCATTGGAAAAGAGGTCGCCCTCTGAACATCTTGTTAACGTTTAATTTAGAAAACATTAATATAACTTATAAACCTTCCTCATACTAACGATAGCATGAACATGAAAGACACGAAAAGCAGGGCCGGTAGCTTCATAGACATAGAAGGGTCCAAGAAGGCCTTTCTACCGAACCCGCTCCCTTACAAGGATGGGCTCGTTCTTGACACTCCCATGATCGATCTGCTTTCAAGGGCCGATGTCTGCCTGGGTAGACTGGATGGAAAGGCGGGTTTGCTCCCGGATCAGAACCTTTTCGTCATGATGTACATCAAGAAGGAGGCTGTACTATCAAGCCAGATAGAAGGGACCCAAGCTTCCCTCAGAGATGTTCTGGAGATGGAGGCAAAGGTCCTCAGACCCAAGGTCCCGGGCGATACCGCTGAGGTCCTGAACTATATTTCTGCCATGAACAAGGGCCTGGACCATATCCGTTCGGGCGGGCCAATGGACCTTACCTTTGTTCAAAACCTCCACAGAGAGCTTATGAAAGGAGTCAGGGGCACAGACCGGTCCCCGGGCGAGCTCAGGAAAGTTCAGAACTGGGTCGGGCCACCAGGTTCGGGGATCGAAGATGCGATCTACATACCACCCCCACCAAGGGAAGCGGCCAGATGCATGAAGGACCTTGAAAGGTTCATGATGGGAAAGTTCAGGATACCGCCTCTGATCAAAGCGGCCCTTGTCCATTCCCAGTTCGAATCCATCCATCCGTTCCTGGACGGCAACGGTAGGATCGGAAGGCTCTTGATCGTCCTTCTACTGATCAAGGAAGGTCACATAGAACAGCCCCTTCTCTACCTGTCCCATTATCTCAAGGGAAAAAGGTCCGAATATTACAGAAAGCTGCAGAGGGTCAGGGAAAAGGACGATATCGAGGGATACCTGAGGTTCTTTCTGAACGGTGTTGCCGAGGCAGCGCTCGAAGCTTCCGATAGGTCACGCAAGATATTGGACCTCAAGGAGCGAACGAAGGGTACGGTGCTCAACGGAATGGGGAGGAACAGTTCCAGGGGTCTTCTGTTGATGGACGCTCTTTTCCTGCGACCCGTCATGCAGGTCAGGAACGTGATGGAGCACACCGGTCTATCCTTCCAGAACTCAAGGTTCCTTGTGGAGGATTTCGTGACGATGGGGGTCTTGAACGAGATAACAGGACAGAAACGGAACAGGATATACGAGTTCAGGGAATACCTGGAACTGCTCAACGTATGAACATGTTCGAAATCTTATTCACGTTAAACGACATAAACATGAATATGTTCCGAAGGTCACCCGCATATTAACGGCACCATGAAAATGGGGCCGGCTCCCCCACCTTCGGTCATCCCCCCCCCGCGCTCCTGCTTATGAACCCAGCGTCGGTTCCCATGATTCCCCCAAACTGCAGGAGCTTACTTCATGATAGATGCACCGGACAGGGAGCTCACCACAGGCCTCACCGCCTTCGATGAGCTCATGGGCCCTCTGCTCCCGGGCTCCATCTACCTCCTGGCCGGAAGGACACCTCTGACATCGGAGGTCATAGACCGCCTCCTTGTAAGGGCCGCCATGGCGGGAACGACGGCCTATTACATCGACGGAGGCCACGGGGCGGACCCCTTCGCCATGGCAAGGGTTCTGAGGCTCCAGAGGACGGACCCCAGGAGGCCCCTGGAGAAGGTCATGGTCGCCAGGGCCTTCACCGCGTACCAGATGGATTCCATGATATTGCAGGGGCTCCCTGCCCTCGGAGAGCCCCCCGGGCTCCTTGTCGTCTCCTCCATGGACTCGCTGCTCTCCGACCCCGAGGTTGACAGGGAGGAGGCAATGGGCATGCTTGCTAACTGGTTCAAGGCCCTTGAGAGCACCGCAGCTCGCGGGAGCTGCGTCATACTCGTAGCCCACGGCGGGGGGAAGGAGGGGGAGTTCCTCACAAGGATGAGCGAACACTGCTCCTCCTGGGCCTCCTTCAAGGAGAGAGGGGGGGGAAGGACCAGGCTCGTGGTCAAGGGGGGACTCTGGAAGGAGGTCGTCCCCCTCCATCCCCTCCAGATGCTCATGGAGGACTTCCCGGCCCTGGGGGCCGCCTCGGAGGCGGTCTGATGGGAAAGACCTGCCCAACATACAGGATGCTCCTTGATGAGGAGATAGCCTCCTGGGAGCAGTTCAGGAGGGCCCTTCGGAAGGAGGACAGGGAGGCGTTCGATGAGCTAATGGACTCCGTGAGGACCAGGGCCAGCGCATCCTCGAACGCCGCAAGGCTGAACCCTTTCGAATCCATGGTCATGGCGGCGCTGGTGGAGCTGATGAGAAAACATGTTGATCATATAGTTCCAGATGAAGATGGCCCCGTTTAACGAAGAGAAATATGAGCGGCTCCTTCGACCCTTAATTAAATAGGTTTCCGTATTTTCAGAAACTTTTCATGAATAGTTTTTGAAAAAATGGAAACTTATATAAAGACATGTATCCCCGTCCTCAAGGTCCCCCGAAACCGTATCTGATGACACCTTTTGGGCAGACGTCTATGCAGGTCCCGCAGTTGATGCATTCGCTGTGGTCCATCTTGCCCTTGGAGACCATCCCCTCAACGTCCAGGCTCATGGGGCAATTCCGAGAGCACGCCTTGCAGTGGATGCACTTTTCCTTGTCCGACCTCAATCGCAGGTGGGGGAACCTTAGGAGGTCCCTGAGCTTCCCGCCCACTATCATGAAAGGGGCCATCCAGCACCCGTAGTGGCAGAACCCCCTCCTGCCGAAGGCAAGTGAAAGACCGGATATCAGCAGCAATACGCCAGCCAGAACGAACACGGCTCCGGCAGCAAGTATGGAAATACCGTGCCATGTCTGATAGAGCGGTTGAACGGTTGAGATGCCCCCCGACCTGATGAAAAGTGCGATGATCACCACCACCCATACGGTCCAGGGACCCAACTTGATGAGGTCGAGCTTTCCTCCTTTTGCCCCCTTCTTCCTGACCCTGTGGCAGAGCTCCTGCACTTCAGCCCCGGGGCAGAGCCAGGCGCACCATATCCTACCAAGTACGAAGGAGCTGAAGAACAATAATGAGAAAAGCAGGAAGCTCCCGCTCACAATGCCCTCGGAAGCCCCCAGCACTATCAGGTAGGGCGAAAGATAGTAGAACGTTATGGGGAACAGGACCATGGACACTATCAGGACCCATTCTCGTATTCGCTGCCTATTTACGGTCATCGCAAACCGGAACATCTGTCTGTGATTATTAACGTAACTCGAAAGTGGAAAAGGGGTCATGGGAAGAAAACTATATATCATATTACTATATTACGATATTGTAATGTTACAATAATAAAAACCTATGAGCTGACACATATGTTACCAAAGGTCGTATTGCACAATTCCATCAGCCTAGACGGTTCCCTTTTGGGGTTCGATGTGGATATGGGGACCCATTACGGGCTTGCTGGCAAGTACGGAGCGAAGGCAACTCTCGCGGGATCGAACACTGCCCTCAAAGGGTTCGAGCTCTTCGGGGCCCCCCCGCCCGAAGAGGAAAGGGACATGATCAGGCCTGAGGGCAGGGAGCATCTTCCCTTCATCGTGATACCGGATTCCACCGGTAAGCTCAAGGGGATGCTCCACGGAATAAGGAGAACGGAATACTTCAGGGACGTGATCGTGCTGCTATCCGAGAGCACCCCTCAGGAATACATCTCCTACCTGAAGGATAGGGATTACATCCACCATGTCCTGGGTGAAAAGAAAGTTGACCTGGAGAGGGCCCTCCATCTGCTCCATGACGAATATGGTGCCGGAACCGTGCTTGTCGATACAGGCAGCATCCTGGGGAACCTCCTCATAGAGAAGGGGCTCGTTTCGGAGATCAGCCTCCTGGTACACCCGGTCATGGTCGGAAGTAACGGATACCAGATGTTCGGTCCTGACCTTACATCAAGGAAGATGGAGCTCTTAAGGAGCGAAATGCTGGGAAAAGGGCTTGTCTGGACCGTCTATTCGATGAACGGAGGGTGACAATGACGAGCATCACGAACAAGGAGACGGCACTTCTGGGACTGCTCCATGAGGAGCCCATGCATCCCTATCAGATAGAGAAGGTCGTCCAGTACAGGGATATGAGGTTCTGGACGGAGATCTCCATGTCCTCCATCTACAAGGTCCTATCCAACCTGGAGGAGAAAGGCCTTGTTAAGAGCAATGTGTCCATTTCGGATGCCAACAAACCGCAGAGGACCTATTCAATGACCGATGAGGGAAAGAAATCACTATCGAACAAGGTCATAGAGCTACTATCGGAACCCGAACATCTCATCCACCGCATTGACCTGGGGACATACAATATGGATGCTGCGAACCCGAAGGAGATAGGTCCTGCCCTTGAGAGGTACGAGAAGAAGCTCATGGAGGACCTGAAAGGATACAGGGACCTGGAGGAGTTCATGAGGGGGGAGGGATGCCACGAGAACCGGGTCGCAGTGGCCGTAAGGCCCCAGTTCCTTATCAAAGCGGAACTGGAATGGTTGGAAGGGTTCAGGAAAAAGGTCCTTGAAACGAACTGAATGTCATATCTTCCTCAGGAGCCTCCTCTTTGATACATCGAACTCCTCTTCGGAGAGGGCGCCTTTTTCCTTCAATTCGTTCAGCTCCCTCAGCAGGTCCACAGCTCCTTTGGACTCTGTTGCGGCCCTGGACTCTGCCATCGCTGGGGTCCAGACATGGTCCTCAGAATCGTGGAAGACCGTTTCCTCGACCTGAGGCGGACCCTCGGGCGACCCGACCTTCATCATATCGTCCTGCATGTCCGGGACAGGGGCAAGGTTCGCCTGACCTGTTCGAACGATGCCTGACGGAGGTATGGTAGTTGATCCAACCAGGGGTGCGGACATCATACCGGACTCGACGACCGGCCTCTGGGGTGCTGCTTGGGGTCTGATATATATCTCCCTGTCCTCCTGGACCATAAGGTCTATGGAGGCCGGGGGCAGCTCTCCAGAGATCACAGGTTCGCCCTCCGCTCCCTGGTCCAGAGGTGCTTTCATCATCGAACCACCCGCTGGAGGCAGTGTCCCGGTCATGGCAGGGGAGCTCATACCAAGGGCAAGCATCTGTCCGTCAACGGTGGAATGAGCGGCTGATAACGCTGGAAGCTCTGGCCCTTTGGGTACTTGTTCCTTACCTTCTTCCTCCTTCGCTCTCTTCATTGACCTGAGAATGAAGAACGTCCCGATCACAAATATCAATAACAACAATACAGCAGCAATGATCACCAATACCACCGGGAATTCGTTCTTTGCCGGGTCATTCCCGGGAACGATCGGCCTTGCCGTGATATTGACCTCAACGAACCCTATCGATACCGGACCGGCCGCGTCCATGACCTTGCATTCAAGGTAGTAGATTCCCGGGACCATCCACATGATGTCGACAGTCTCTCCAGTGGCAAGGACCTCCGGTCCTACGGACCATGTCACGACAAGGACATCCATATCCACATCCGTGACCCTTGCAGAGAATGTCAGATTGACACCGACCTCGCCCTTAGCTTGACCATCCGCGGGGTTCACAATGAAGCCGGTGGGAAGGTCGTTAGTATTTGTGATATTGATGCACAGCAGAGCTGAGATGATGCCGCCCTCCCCGTCATCGACGTCCAGTCCGATCCAATACTCACCGAAGGCGTCCTTCTCCGGGATGATGGTGACGGTTGACCCTGAAATGGTGTCCTGAACGAGCGCGAAAGGAACGTTCGTGAGGGCCTGGACCTTGTAGTCCATTTTCTCCGTCTCGATATCCTTTGCATTGACCTTCATCGGAACGATCTTCTCCTCCTGGAACCGTACATCGATCCTCCGACCCTGGGTCCAATCAACGGGTTTCCCATCCACATCGAACGTATAAGGGATATCGCCCATTACCGGGTATGCCTGGATGCCCTCATAATCTATGGATTCCAGCAGCGGCATGTCATTGACCGGCCTTATCACCACGGTGAGATCGAATATCATCCTTGATTCCTGGTCCGCCACGGATACCGTGACCGTCTCGTTCCCGAACCAGTCCTTCCGGGTCTCGACCCATAGTACGCCCTCATCATCAACGCTCATCTCTATCTCATGGTGACCCTCGATCGTATATGTCAATCGGTCCGAATCAGGGTCCAAGACCCATCGGGATAGGTCAAAACCATCCACATCGGGTTCGTCCTCGTTGTACTCGACCGATTTCAGGTAAGGCTCCACCCTGCGAGGGGGGGAGTTCAGTATCTCCACCTCGGCGAACCCTCTATCGGACCAGTCAAGACCGTCGTATGAGAACACCTCGCATCTTACGATGTCGTGCTTCATGAACCTGCTGCCGGAAAGCTCTGAACTGGTGGTCAATGAGAGGTTCTCCTCCCTATGCTCGAATGCTCCATTGACATACCATTCAAAGGTATAGAGAAGGATATCATCCTCCACATCCATGCTGCCATTGAGGATCGATGCCTCGATGACCGTATCAGTGAACGGCATCGTCGGAGATAATGCAATGTCCGGTCTGGTCGGTCTGTTGTTGACCACGGTTATCATGTCCTCGTACACCTTCTCAACGATGGAACCATGCTCGTCCTTGACCCGGACCTTCAAGGAAAATGGTCCTACAGGGGTCGTCCTTTTAGTGTTGAATGAGAATTCCCACTCTCCCCTCGTCATTACGAAACCATCGGCCTTGATATCTTCGGTCTCCCAGGTCGTTCCACCAGGCGGTAAATACATCAATTCCACATTTAATAGGGACCCTGGTTGGTCAAGGTCATTGACCGTGACGCCGATCCTCGCTCCCTGTGTCCTGTTCATAAGGGGTGGGGCATGCAGGCCCAAAATGTCCGGGGCATTGTTGGGCAGTCCGACCAGTGACCACGACCTCAGGATGGGACCCTTTATCGCAGACCTGATGTCCATCACAAGCATGACTCTATCAACATTGCCCCTGTCTATACTGTGGAACAGGTAGGTCCCGTTCCCCTTATCGATGGGGATACCCACCTCAGTGAAATTATCCCGCTTGACCAGATGTACATTGACCGCTGTCGGACCTTCAAGAGGTGTGTCCAGGAATAGTGTGGGGACCAATGAGCTGTCAGGCAGCTCCAATTGAGCGGACATGACCTGTCCTTCATACCTGCCGTCCATCATACGGATATGACCGAGCTCGGCCACGGTCTTCTCCTTTCGGTAGAGCCTTTTAGATGTCAAGAACGAGTCTCTGAAGGCTCCAACCTTCTCCCATTCCACGCCCCAACCCCGAAGGGCTGCCGGGTCTCTGAAGGTAGAAGTTAGGGTTGCATTGAGTACTATTGAGCTGACACCCAGGTCATTCAAGCCTGAGATATCTATCTGGGAAGAACTGTTGTCGAACAAAAGCCCGGTATCGGAAATCGTGCCCGCATCAAGTATCCGAAGCCTTACCGTCGAACCTCCCACTTCGCTCTTATCGATCCTGAGGTTCGTCCATTCGCAGCCGGGTGGGAGTTCCAAAGGTATCGTTTCCACATAACCTTTCCCAACGGAACCTTCGTTCAATATCTTGATATCGTCCCAATATGATGTTATAAACTGATAGCTAGTCTGCCTTCCCGCAGACAATCCTATCCTCTTCAACATAGGGAAGGAATTCCAGAAAGGAAGGTCAGTGACCGATGCCAGTTGACCTCCAGTAGTGTTCTTGATTGTTACGTTCATCTTTTTTAAAGTGAAGTCCAAATCTATGATTACATTATACCAGGTTTCTTTGGAAGCACCATTTAGTATTTTAAAATAAGATTGGCCATTGCCATATTCGATCCCGTAATGAGTGAAAGAAATCATCCCTAACCTGTCAGCCGTGGTCGCATCGTTTTTCATGCTTCCAAGCATGTATATCTGACTCGTCGTATGGTCTGTAGGGTCCACCAAACTGGTCGCCGCCCAAAGACTGATTCTACAATCGGTAAGGAACAGTTCCTTAGAGAGGATTATCGAAGGAACCGAGCTTTCTGGATTATGGTGCGTTACCGTCGTCCCTGTCAACCCAGGGAATGGTCTCGACATTGTAGCAAGTGCGGAACCTACATTGGCGACAGTATGTTTGGTCCACCCATTCTTCCCTACTATACTCTCCCCCTCGGAATATGATTCGAAATCGTCGATGGCCGTTGAGGGTGGGTATGTTATGAAACCCCCTGACGCCAATCGGTCGGCGTTCTCCACCTTCGACACGCCGGACGTTCCTTTTAGAGAGTCATACCAGCTCCCACCCCGTTCATCGGTCTCTATCATGTCGGTATCAATGCTCTCTATCAACAGGTCGTCCCAGTACGAAATGGTTGTTTCGGAATTGATCTGAGGTCCAGTGACCAGGCCGACCCTTCTAACGGAGTTGAACCCATTCGCCAAGTCCACTCCATACGCACTGCCCAGTTCGGTCCCTTCAGCATCCATTATTCTGATGTCGCATTTCTGGACATTGCAATCGAACGATATCTCGAGATGATACCATTTGTTGGTATCTGCAAAACCTGTAATGTCTCCCCAGTCGGTGTTCTGATAGGATATTGTACCGTAATTGAACCCTACCTTGATCATCTTGTCTGTGACAAGGTCTGGACCACCAGAGTCCGTCCCGAAGAGGAACAGGACCGTTCTGATTTGATTGGATGGGTCGATATGGTCAGATGCCATCCAGAGTTCTAGGGTCCCTTTCTCGATATCGAGGACCGGTGATAGAAGGGTTCCCTGGTCCATCCCTCCAAGGCTCGGATTCACGTTCATACCGCACTTCGGGGTCAATGATGAGAACGGGTTCGCTATGGCTGTGGCCTTGCCGAAGTCATAATCATTATGATATGTCCACTTCCCGCTGTCATTGAGGTACTGCCCGTAGGAGTATCCCTCGAAATCCTCGAAGAAATGATCGCTCGTAGATGACCTCGATGGCATGGACATATAGGTAGTATCAGGACCGGCCCCCTTCGATTGGAAAGAAATGGGCATCTCCTCATTATCCCTTGTACTTTCAACAAAAGGTTCCATATAAGGACCATGATCTGTTATAGGACCATCGTTCATATTGCCTGGTATGGCCTGGGGAAGGGTGAGAACCATCAGACACAGGACAGCACTGCATAACGTTAAACCACTTCTCATCTCATGTCCCCCAGGTTCGGATTGTTCTCCCTATTTATATTCAACGGGGAACACCATATATATTATTTATGGGTGGATGAGGAATTCCGATGCTCATTGTCCGGTCGCAACATAGTTAGTTATCACATCCACCCACCCCCCCGCCGCCCTTTTTTTTAAGTGCCCACAATGCAAACCCCCTCCATGAAAGGCTACCTCCTCGACGTCATAGCGGACCAGGGGAGGGACCTCATGGACCTCTGGTTCATGGAGGACTCCGGGGAGCGCTCCATGCTCGCGGTCCCCTACCGCCCCCGCTTCAGGGTGAGGGGGTCCCTGGAGGACCTCCGGAGGCTCAGGGGCCTCCTTGAGGAGAAGGAAGGGGTACGCTCCTTGGAGCTCGTTAGGGCTCCCCTTGACATCATGGACAGGGGTCCTGTTGACTTCCTTGAGGTGGAGGTCTCCATCTACAAGAGGCTGAAGGAGCTTGCAGCGGAGATATCGGCCCTCGGCAGCTACAGGGATTACTCCCTCTACGACGTTGACCTCAGGCTCCCCACCCGCTTCATGCACGAGAACGGTGTGTTCCCCCTTGCAAAGGTAGAGGTCGGGAACGGGCTCAAGCTGTTGGAGAACGGGGACTGGACCGAAGGCCCTCTACCACCCCTTAAGACCTCAGTGCTTGAGGTGGTTCCGGAACAGAAGGGACCCGTAAGAAGGACCAGCGAACGCATCAGGTCCGTTAGGGTCGGTGAGATGAGGATGGAGGGCGAACCCGAGGACATGATGATATCCTTTCTCCTCAGAGAACTGAGGGTACAGGACCCCGATGTCATCCTCAGCTACGGGGGGGACACGTTCGGGATCCCGTACCTGATAGAGAGGGCTGCGGCCAATGACCTCTCCGGGGCATTGAGGCTCGACAGGAGCGGCAGGTCCCTTCAACCATCCGAGAAGGAGGGACGCTCCTACTTCTCTTACGGACGGGTCCTCTACAAGCCTCCGTATTACGGTATGAGGGGGAGGCTGCACCTGGACCTGGAGAACTCTTTTTTGATAAGGGAAGGGGGGATGCTGGGGGTATCACTGCTCTCGAGGATGTCCCTGCTCCCGGTCCAATTGATGGCCAGGATGTCGCCGGGCTCCGCCATCTCCTACATGGAATGCGTGGAGGCATTGGACCGGGGGCGAAGCGTCCCATGGAAGAAGAACAGCCCTGAGGCCTTCAAAAGCGCTCTGGAGCTTTCGAGGTCGGACAGGGGGGGGCATATATTCGATCCCAAAGTGGGAGCGTTCTCCGATGTAGTGGAGATGGACTTCTCATCGTTCTATCCGCACATAATGTGGAGGAAGAACCTGTCATTGGAGACCCTGTCCTGCCCCTGCTGCGTTCCGTCCGCTCAAAATACGGTCCCCGGTCTAGGATACTACTACTGCAGGAAAGATGAGGGGCTGATACCTTCCGTTGTGGGAAGGATACTGACCTTGAGGATGGGCTACAAGAAGGCCTCCAAGGAGGGGGGCGGTGGGGGTCCCTTCCCTGAGGAATTGGGACTGGGACCGGTCAGGCCCCCTTCGGGGGCCGATAGGGTCAAGGATGCATCCAACGCATTGAAGTGGGTGCTGGTCACATGCTTCGGTTATACAGGTTACAAGAACGCTAGGTTCGGGAGGATAGAGGTCCACGAGTCGATAACGTCCTATGCAAGGGACCTTTTGCTTCAGGCGAAGGAGCTGGCGGAGGAGAACGGTTTCACGCTGTTACATGGTATAGTGGATTCGTTGTGGCTGTCCGGACCCACGGATAGAGCTGACGAACTTGCATTAAGGGCTGAGAGGGAGATAGGGATCCCCATAGGAGTGGACGAGATCTACAGGTGGCTCGTCTTCCTCCCGAACAGGACGAACGGGGCGGGGGCGCTGACGAGATACTACGGGCTACGGGGGGACGGGACGCTGAAGTTCAGGGGGATAGAGTGCAGACAGAGCTCGACGCCCGAGCTGATCAAGAGAGCGCAGGAGGAGGCGATATATGCGCTATCAGGTGCTGGGAGCGCTGAGGAGCTCAATGAGCATCTGCCGAAAGCGCTCGATGTGATGAGGAAGTACGGGTCCTTACTGATAGAGAGGGATGTGGACCCGAAAGACCTTGCAATAACAATACGGGCCTCCAGGGAGCTCGAGCAGTATTCAGCTGGCTCGGAGCATGTGGCGGCCATGAAGCTCCTGAAGAGGGAGGGGGTCGATGTCCACGGTGGACAGAAGGTGAGGTTCGTGGTCCTGGACCATGAAGCGAAGAGACCCGAGGAGAGAGTGGCGCTATTGTCCCCGGATATGGGAGGGGTGAGGTACGATGTGGAGAGATATCTTGCCCTTACCGCAAGAGCGATGGAGAGCGCTTTCTCGTTGTTCGGGGTGGACCGCTTCAGAGCATTGAAGGCGCTGAAGGGGGTTGAGCAGAAGGGGTTGGACGATTTTCAATAATGAGCTTTCAGAGACATTCCTCTTTGGGTTCGAAGTAGGAAAAATGATACTTTTAAAAAAATGATTTTTCAATCATTTTTACCAAATATCGAAGCTAATAATTCAAACCATGATGAAGATAGAGATCGCGAAAATAGTTCCTAATTGTAGCTGATCTTATACAGAAATAGGAAAGTGAAATCCCGGTCATTAAGTGGTTCCGGCAGATAAGATCCGTTTAGGACCTATGCAAATCAATGGTCAGGGAAATATTAAATCTTGCCTTTTTTGGAGGGGACCTGGTCGAATTAAATATTCAAATTGGTTTAAACCACAATTCCCAAGGGGTGTTACCTCGAAGTGAGTATAACATTTTCGACAAGCAATATTTTGCTTTCTTCAATCGGTCCTGTTGAGGAAAATTAGACTGGTATATACAATGAATATACACTTATTCGTTAAAAGCAATTATTTCAATCTATATACATGGTTAATGATATTCATTCTTTGCAGTATCTGGCTCTATAATTTCTGACGGTATCGATAATTCCTTACTTTTTTGCACATCGTTTTCAATGTTTGGGTGGTTTTTAGAAAACTCAGAATAATTAAGAGGAAATATATCGGTTTTATCCCCTTGATTCAAGGGCTCTATTATCGTATTCGTAGAAATTGGAATAACTTCGGTTTGAGAATCCTTAAGAAGATTAGTATTTTCATTATTAATAACATCAGGTCTCGAAAATCCCTTTACGAAAAAAATTGAACCAAGTATGAGGATTAAAAGTGATAGTCCAACGATAATTATGATAATATAGTTAATTTTCTCAAATAAGCTAGTAGCAACTTCTTTTTGTGGTAGAACAATAATTTCCTTTGAAGTAATTATCCATAATCCGTTCGAATCACTCACGTTCAGTATAATCAGATAGCTGCCCGCCTTGAGAGCCAAATCGATGCTCTTACCGGTACCTATCCTTCCCGATATATTGGAGAACCATGTGAAGGTCAGGGAGTCACCGAATAGTAGATCCGGATCGGTGGCGGATCCGTTGATAACCTGTTTTTCTCCTTGCCGATATTGGCCGGATGTTATAATTGGATTAGTTGGCGGATCGTTGACCGGGGTCACCGTCGTAGTTGCATTAATTGCCACGAAGGAAATAAAATCCCTTGCCGTGAAGGTGATGATCTCTGACCCTGACCAATCGTGGACAGGCTCGATGGAGGCGATATCGTCAATTATTTTTACCGAGAAGTTTCCCGAATGTGCCACCTCATAGGTCAGTTGATCCATGTCAATGTCCAGGAAGATATCTTTAAGCTTGATGGTGACGAATTCGTCTTCCTTGCACGATATGTCCAGTAAGGAGACGTTCAATGTCGGGGGATCGTTAGTGCCAATAACCTTGAGGATGAACTTGGCTGAATGATAACCGCCCTTCCCATCCGACACGTTGATGGTTATTGACCAGGATCCTACATCATCGTTGCCCGGAGTTCCCGACAATTCTCCGGTGATTCGATTTAATAAAATGAAACGGGCTTCAGTGTGTTCCATTGTCCATGACAGGGTATCATCATCGGGATCAGGATCGGATGCATTCATGAAGAACGAGTAATGCTCGTCCTCAATAGTGTCAGGCAATTGCGATGTCTCGATCCTCGGATCGTCGTCGACGTTGATTACCACGAAAGAGAAGTTGGAATGGCTGGTTCCCCCAATTCCATCGGAAACCGAGACATTAATCCAGTGAGTTCCGACATCGTTGTTGGTAGGAGTCCCCATTAGAGACCCAATTTTGGTATCAATTGACAGGAAATCCGTGTCCGAACCTTCTATCTTCCAAGTGAGAAAATCGTTCGTCGGATCGATGTCCACGGCAGAGAGACCGACTTCGTATCGTTCATCCTCGACTGGATTAGGGATGCTCCCATTGAGAATAACCGGAGGATCGTTGACATTCAGGACGGTGATGTTGATTCTGATGGAATCCGATCCACCTTTTTCGTCATCGACCTTAACGGTTACGAACCACTTCCCTACGTCGTCGTTTCCCGGTGTTCCGGAGAGGATCCCCGAATGTGGATCTATGCTCAGGAAATCCATATCCGTTTCTTTAACAGACCATGACCCCATGTCGTGTGTCGGGTCGATATCCTTGAAGGTCAGGGTCATCTGCCACGGCTCGTCCTCGGTAAGGGTTGCGGGGGAAACGGAGTCTAAGACCGGATTATCGTTGATGTTGCTCACGCTCACATTAAACCATGCCGTATCGTAGCCTCCGTTTCCGTCCGAGACCGAGATGTTTACCGAGAAAGTGCCCACATCGTCGTTCATTGGTGTTCCTGTAATATCACCGGATTTCGTATCTACAATCATCCAATCGGGATGGTCGAGAAGGGACCAGTAAAGTATATCGTGGGTGGGATCCATGTCAATGGCAGTGGGTGTCAGCAGGAATGGAGAATCCTCACTCCAGTAAATCATCGTAACTATCGGCTGAATGAAGGGAGGATCGTTCACGTTATCGACCGTGATGGTCATGTCCTGATGACAGAATGACGTTCCGTCCCTGATGATGATTCCAAAGGAATGATTCCCCACATCGCCGTTTCTCGGGATTCCGTAGAGTTCCCCGGT
>JALOTP010000080.1 GCA_025457865.1 Thermoplasmatota archaeon
GGGAAAGATATAACTCTTGATTCCAGCGGTTATGTGTACATCACCGGATGGACATATGATTCAACCACGGATTACCCGACCACATCCGGTGCCTATGACACAACACATAATGGTAATTTAGATGTGTTCGTATCCTATCTCAAATTTAGACCGTTCCCCAAGCCTCTGAATTTGAATGGAACGATCGGGAACGGATTCATCCAGTTGAGATGGGAGCCACCCCGCGATAATGGGGGGTACAATATTTCGAACTATACGATATATAAAGGTCAAACATCGACTACATTCTTAAAACTAGTCACATTGGGGAACGTGACTTCTTACAACGATACTGCCATCATCAATGGTCAGACATATTATTATTACATCGTCGCCAACAATTCCATAGATGAATCCTACCCAAGCGATATCCTCAAGGTATGGGACAACAAGCCCCCGGTCATCTTGGAGGACCTAACATCTCCTATCGCAACCACAGGAGATGTGTTCAACATAACCGTCAACGTAGTTGACAATGTGCTGGTGGAAACGGTTGTTATGGTGATTGATGACATGAAGGATAACGTTACCACCTATCACAAAGCCTTCAACAACAACGGGCTATGCACTTTCAAATACACCGCACCAACAAGAATTATGGATGATGTCATGTATTCTATCAGTGCGATCGACCTCTCCGGGAACACAGCGGGCATAGGCGGGAGCTTCAAGGTCATTGATAACGACCCCCCCGAGCTTTACGCCGACAATACCAACTATCCCATCACCACCGGGGACCTCATCAACTACTCCTTCGACATCAGGGACAACATGGAGGTCGCCTGGGCGAACCTCACATTCAGGGCATTGAACGATACTCTCTGGACCTTGGAGCTGATAGATGGCCCGGGAACAAACTGGTACAAAAACGCGGTCTTCGGTAAGAGCGAAGAGTACGATGAGCTTATCTCCATACTCTTCCAATACCCTCCATTGAACCTGACTCTTACCTCTTCCGATATCTTCGGGAACAATATGTCCATCGACCTTGGAGAAAGAATGTTGGTCGACAACGACCCTCCGGTGCTAATGGAGGACCTGACCGATGAGACAGCCCAGACCGGAGAGAACTTCACCTTCCGATTCAAGGCCATAGATAATATCGACCTGAGTCATGCAGAAGTTGAATACTGGTACATGAACGGGACAAAGTTCAGAGCATCGCTCCCTCGTCCTTTGGTGGGTGGTAAATGGGAAGCTACCATCGAAGTCCCGGTTTCACCTTCGTTCATCGAGAATGTATTCTGGAACAGGACCGAGATAGAATGCAATCTCACCTATTCATTCCATATCTGGGATCCCTCCGGGAATGAATTCGTTTCTGATGAGACCCAGATCGAGATACGTGATACAATACCTCCTGAGCTCATCTCCCACGAATACGTCCCGGCGACAGGACCGACCACGGGAGACCCCCTCGAGATAACAGTCAGGTTGAAGGACAATATCAAGGTTCGATACGCATACCTACTGTTCAAGTTCTTCATTGATCTGGAACATTCAGAAAGCGAATATAGGATTGGAATGAACATGTCCACGACCGAGGAGGGCCTGTTCTCTATCAGTTTTGGTGAGATCCCCGCTTCGGTCTTCAGGTTCTTCGATCACAGGATCGAGGTATGGGATGCAAAGAATGAAGGTTATCCTACGGTCTTCAATTTCCCGCGCTTCAACATTATCGACAATGACCCTCCGGCGATCAAGAGTTATATTGCTCAGAGGAACACCACGACCGGAGGGAAGTTGGATGTTTGGATCAGTGGTAGTGATAACTGGATGGTTTCAGATGTTAGAATGGACGTATGGTCAACGGGAGAGATCAAGCAATTCATCCTCGAGGAAAATACCACACCATCCTTTAGTGACGAGTGGGAGCAGGGCCACCCATACCTTTACGAGAGGGTCCTTGACATACCCCTCGATTCCGTTGAACCGATCCATCTCATCTTGAAGGTAACGGACCAGTCCAACAACACCGTTTCCACTCCGGAACTGGTCATAGATGTGCAAGACAACATCGCTCCATCCCTTCAGCCTATAACGAACATCAACATCAAATCAGGGGACATATTGACCATTACAGCGGTAGCGACGGACAACATAGGCATCGTCGAATACCGGTGGGAGGGAACGTATCCTGGTTCAGAGGAGGCCCCTCTGACAATAGATGGTCCCAATGTCTATGGGAAGGTCGGGGGGAAAGGAACCTACTACGAGACATTGGTGGTCTTCGATGCCGCAGGCAACCGGAACGAAACGAGCTTCACTTTGATCGTCGAACCTCTAGCTAAGGATAGGAGCAGCTCAAGCACCATTATCCTGATCGTAGTCCTGATAGTAATTGCAATGATAGCCATCACCATCTATCGCGTCTGGAGGTCCGACAGGGAGCCGTTCGAAAAACCTGACATTGGGTCAGAGAGCCCAGAACCACCGGAGCTAGGAGAGGCTCCGGAAGAGCCCGCCCTCCCACCTGCCCCTGAAAAGGAAGTGGTAGTTGTGACCGTTGCCCCCCCCACACCCCCCCCGCTATATTTCACCCGTGAAGAAGGAACCCCGACCATTGATAGGAAGACCCGATGAGGGGATACCTTCGGTTCTGGGGAAGGAGCCTGTGGAGGAACTGGGACCTCAGACCCAGAACATGTTGAAACCATGAAATTGCTTTCCTATCCTGGTTCGCTCTTTCGACCCAAGATAGACCTTACCCTGGACAAGTTCAAGGAGGGTCACACACTTGACGCCTTCAAGCTCTGTTCTCCCCTTGGTGATCACCATCAACCCTGCATTCTTTCTCAACCCGTTCCCGGGAAGGTCATCTAGTGTGATATGGTCCCTGTATTTCACCTCCACCCTGAAGTTGTTCACCAGGAAATCTATCTCCTTCCCTTGTTCCTCAATGTAACGGACATCTCCCAGATCCCTCAGGTGAAGGTAGACCAGATTCTCTGCTCGCGGTCCTTTTTCAAAAACATTGCCGATGATGGTCAATATCCCCTGGTCGGCAATGTAAACCTTCTTTGGGGACCGTTTCCTTTGGCTGGGGGTCCCATCCTTTTCAATGATGGAAACGAGGAAGGATTCCTCGAAGTGGGAGATGTAGCTACTGACCGTTTCGTGTGAAAGCTCCAGTATCCTAGCGATCCTGGAGTTGGTCATCCTTCTTCCAGACCTATTGCAGAGAAGGTGGAACAGGTCCTTTAGCTTCCTGATATCCTTTATACCATATCTTGGTACGATATCTTTATAGATTATGTCCTCAACGACATCCTCAACGTAAGATGGGTCCCTGTGCAAGACATATTCCGGGATTCCGCCAGTTTCCAGGTATTCTTCAAGGAGGTTCATCAGGAGATAGGTCTCTGATCCTTTGACCTCGACCCCTCTGAACAACAAGAACTCATCGAAGGACAACGGGTCGACACGTACCCTTCCGTACCTGCCGACGAGAGCTCCTGTCTTGTGCTTAATCAACAAACTATTGGACCCTGCCGCTAGTAATTCAACGTTCTCTTCCATGTCATAGATGGTCTTCAGTTCAGCCTCGAAACCTTCCCTCGTCTGCACCTCATCTATGACCATCAAGACCGTCTGCTCCCTTCCAAGTCCGAAAAGGGACCTGTAGGTATCAAGGACATCAAGCAGAGGTACGTTCCTTAGAACTGGATTGTCAAGGGAGATGAAAAGGACGTTCTTAGAACCTTTTTTCGCGACTCTCTCCGCTATGAACTGCCTCATTATGGTGGTCTTTCCGATCCTCCTGAGACCGAATAATAGGACCATCCTCCTGCTTCCAAGGAGCTCATCAATTCTTGTGAGATAGTCTTTTCTGACGATACCGGGGGGCCGGTATTCACCTTCCCACCACGGATTGTACCTCCTCAGGATCTGCTCCATGAAAAAAAGTACAGCATTTATCCTTTATATAGGTTGCGATTATCAATCGCAGAAATGGTATGGTTTCTGCGATTACCAATCGCAATATTAGTTTCCAGATATTCGTTGCCAGTTCAATGGTTCACTTAAGGTCCATCGGGTACCTTACGACGAGCTTCACCTCGTCCCCGTCCTTAAGCGACAGCTCGTCCCTCAGTCTCCTCTCGGACACTATCTCAAGGGTGTTCTTGTGAACGGTCCTGTTCGGGACCATTATTGCCGCTTTGACACCGTTCACTGTACAGGGGTAGCATAGACAGCTCCCGAAGGTCCTCCCGTCCCTGACGAATCCCTTGACCTCTATGCCCGGACCCCTCCTGAGCAGGTCAAGAAGGGGAGCGTCCAACAGGGAGAGGACAACGTTGAGTGTCCCCTCGAAGGGTATGAACCCGAAATTCTCATCGAGCTGCTCCTTGTAGCTCTCCTGCGAAAGATAGTAGGCCCCTTCCCCCAGACCTGCCGATATGGTCCCTCTGACCTCTATCTCCCTGCTCTTCCCCAGCAGGGCCGATAGCTCGGAGAACCTCGCTGCAAGGAGGTCCATACCGGTCCTCGTCAATCTCACGCCGTGGGCCCGTCCCCGCCTTGTCCTCTCCAGCAGACCCTCCTTCTCGAGCCTCTGGAGATTGAGAGAGGCCGACTGCTGGCTAATACCCAGCATCTCCCCAAGCCCTCCTGTCGTCAATGAGACGAACCGCTCCATCCCCCCAAGCTGGGCGATCCTTATTAGGACCGTCTCCCGGTCCATCATGCCCCATGCCCCCCAATATGATCGTGAACGCACCTGGCGAACATATGCGAGAGCCTGATAGGCTCCGGGGTCCTACCCCTTACCGTCATGGACCTGAGGAGACCATCCATCTCCTTTTCGGGAACGCCCACGCTCCGAACATAACAATCACCATCAGGGAGCTTTAAAGTGACAGGTCTGTGAGCATCTATGAGGCCCCATCTCCTCTCTGCCTCGGAAAGGTTCAGAAGGGCGGCCTTGATGGAAGCGTCATCCGGCCTCTCATCGGAGATCGTCAGGACCGGGAGTCCGGTCCTCTCGTGAAGCAGGTCCATATCTAGCACGTTGAAACCGGCAAGACAGGCGCCGTCGGATACAATTAACCTTGCCTGTCCGGAGAACGCACTATCTTCCATCATGCCCGAGATGACCTCGGCGGAATCAGAACCATCCGTTCCAATGTTGCCGCTAAGAACGCCCTCGACCGATCCATCGAGCCTGTACAACGTGAGAACAACGACAGTGAGCTTTGAACCTCTGACATATGGACCGTCGTCCACTCCAACGACCCTTGCTTCCTTCTTCAGGGGCCAGCGGGTCATCGACGCACCTCAGAGGAGCGGAAGCCCCCCGGTAACCTTATCGACCTCTGCACTGGGCCCGGGACCTATCCCTAGACAGGTGACAGTGCCCGGAGGGACCTCGGTCAACCCCGCATCCTCTATAAGGGAGGTCGTCAGGTCCAATCCCTCCGCTATTACCTTGAGCTCGTAAAGCTCCCTGACATCCTTCACCTTGACGACAACCTTCTTCTGCCCCTCCGAGTACCAGTTCTTGAAGTACCTCTCCTTGTCCCTTTTTGCAGAGAGAGCACAGCTCACTGCGGCATGGGCGACCTGGACAGCGAGCTTCCCCGGGGAGAGCTTGAGGTCGTTCCTGACGACTATCACTAGCTTGTTCTTGAACTCCTCCATATCCAACACAACCTCAGAGCGGGTCGATTTTCCTCGCTTTCCATCTATCTCCCAAGGCCTTGGCCCTCTTCCAGTTCACCCTGCCCTTGAGCCTGATCAACTTGCCATCAAGCACGACAAAGCTCATGGGGACCAAGTAGAAGATGCCGGATTCCATTATCACCAGCCGGTCGCCTTCTGTGCTCACCGTCTCCCCCTTTCTGCTCCCGTCAAGGTCCACGACGAACCTAGAGAGCAGTTCATCCCTGGGATCGGTGTATTCCATGGGGATGCGGGATGACTTCCTGACGGTAGGCATCTGTAAGGTGAGAAATCTCCATCATTAAAAAAGGTTCCATCATTGGTCCTTTACGAGCCAAACCGGCGTGGGGAGCTTCTGGGATGCCTTCCTGAGGGCCACCTTTGCCTGGGTCTCGAACTGCGGGGGGACGCTTATGGTCATGAGCGACTGCCCTATCTTGACCCTTGCGGCGGTCCCTATGTTCTTGCCGAAGGCCTTCCTCATCCCCATGGATACCCTGTCAGCCCCTGCCCCGGTAGCCTGCTTGTTCTCCCTCAGGATCTGATGGGGATAGACAAGGATTGCTAGCCTGTAGTTGGCAGCTCCAGCCACCTTCTGGATGTACTTGTTGGAGACTATACGTGCGGCCTCGAGCGCCGTATGGCGGACCTGGCAGGTCTCCTTGGCCTTGATGGTGTACTTGACCGGGAAGTTCCCATCCTTGTTGCCCATATGGAACTGGGTGATCCTCGGCGCGGGAATACCTCCGGTGTACTCGTGCCTCGTATAGGACTGCCCTTTTATTTGACGGTACATCCTGTTCGGCTTCCTGGCCATCGACATCACCTTCTAACTCACCAGGGTATAGCTGACCCCGGCAAGCGCCCACTAATAAAGAGGTCGTATTTAAGTATAGCCTTCATTCCCGCGATCGGTCCCCACACCAACGCCTTGGTCTAAGCAGAGATCCCTGACAGGCAATTCAGGGAGGACACAAGGAACATTCCCTGTTCGTACCTCCATTTGATTTAAATATCAATATCTTTTACACTCGCCCATGGTAAAAACCAAAGGTTTCACACCGAAGAGGCTGTTCCTGACCACCGGGGTGGGAAGGCACAGGGAGAAGCTCGCTAGTTTCGAGCTTGCGCTTAGGGATGCAGGTATCCAGAAGTTCAACCTGGTCCATGTATCTTCGATATTCCCTCCCGGATGCGAGATACTCGAGAAAGAGGACGGGCTCCAGCAGCTGACCGCAGGGGAGGTGGTCTTCTGCGTCATAAGCGAGGCCTCCTCCAACGAGCCGGGGCGGAGACTTTGCGCTTCGATAGGGATAGCCATCCCTCAGGACAGGAGGCAGTACGGTTACCTGTCCGAGCATCATAATTACGGTCAATCGGCCAAGGAGGCCGGGGATTACGCTGAGGACCTTGCCGCGGAGATGCTCGCTTCCACGCTCGGGATACATTTCGATGTGGACTCGAACTATGATGAGAAGAGGGAGATATTCAAGATAGACGGCAGGATCGTCCAGACCCAGAACGTCACAGCCTATGCTGAAGTGGATGACAAGGGCAAATGGACAACCACCGTTGCAGCGGCGGTATTCGTCACTTGAAAGGGAGGTTTGACAATATGGCTTCGAACAGACCGACGAGAGCAGACCTGCTGAAGAGACCGATAAAGATGCTGGACCTGACGAAAGAGAGAACGATAGGGGACCTTATGGAAGGTTTCTCATCGACCTCCTTCCAGGCAAGGAGGCTCTCCCAGTGCGTCGATATATACAGGAAGGTCACGCAGAGGAACGGCTCTCATACGATCCTCATGGGCATGTCCGGAGCACTTGTGGCCGCAGGGTTGAGGAAGATAATAGCGGACCTGATCGAGATGAGGCTGGTCGATGTCATCGTCACGACCGGGGCCATTGTCTATCAGGACTATTACCAGTCAAGGGGCTACAAGCACTACAAGGGCGACCCCCTCTCCGATGACGTGCTCCTCCATTCGTACATGATAGACAGGATATACGATACCTACGTTGACGAGGATAAGTTCAGGGAAACGGACGTTCATATAGGGAAGCTCCTCGAATCCCTTGGGGGAAAGAGGTATTCGACAAGGGAGTTCATGGCCATCCTCGGCGAGGATTGCAAAAAGGACAAGGGGTCCATCTTGGGAGCCGCTTACAGACAAGGGGTCCCCATATACTGCCCTGCCATAGCGGATTCGTCCATAGGCATTGGCCTTGCGACCTCCTACAAGAGGCAGAGGGAGCAGGGTAAGGCCCAGGAGGAGATATTCGCCCTCGACACCATCCGCGACAACCACGAGATGGCCCAGATAGTGCACATGTCCAAGGCCACAGCGGCCATCTACCTCGGGGGAGGCGTTCCGAAGAACTACATAAACGACGCAGTGGTCATGGCCGATATGCTCTACGGCGAGCAGGACGGCCACGAGTATGCCTTCCAGGTAACCATGGACAGGCCCGAGTGGGGTGGACTGTCCGGTTCGACCCTGGGAGAGGCCCAATCATGGGGGAAGATAGATGCGGAGGCCACTCATACCATGGTCCACGTCGAGATGTCGGTGGCCCTACCCCTTATCGCCGGGTCATTGATGGAAGGAAGGAAGTTCCGACCAAGGAAAGGCCCCGTCCTCAAATGGAACAAGGATGAACTGGTATCTCTCCAGTATTCGAAATGAAGAATCGGATGCGGGGGGAACCCTTATAAAGTAGAAGTATTTTAACCCCCCTCCCACCACCTATGTATTTAAATATACATGGATAATGGTTCAAAGTATATCAGGCCCTTAGGCCCGACGGTGATGAGTCATGTACAAGATGATCCAGCGCGAGGACACCATTAGGATCCCCCCCCATTACCTTGGGAAGGAACTCGATGAGGTCGCGGACTACCTGGCAAGGAAGAACTTCGAGGGAAGGATGGACATTTACAGCCGCCTTGTCATAGATGCGACCGAGGTCGAGCGTTTGGGGGACGGAAGGATAGTCCATGGCGATGGGGCCGTCTTCCAGAAGGTCAGGTTCAAGGCCTTGGTATTCCAGCCTATGCTGCACGAGGTGGTGGAGGGTACAATCGTCGAGATACTGAAGTTCGGGGCGTTCGTCAGGTTCGGACCGCTCGACGGCCTCGTTCACATAAGCCAGGTCATGGACGACCATATAGATGTCGACCTGGGGAACATGAGGCTCTACGGCAAGGAGTCCAAGAGGGACCTGAGGGTCGGGGACAAGGTCAGGGCAAGGATAGTTTCCATGTCAATGAACGAAAGGTCCCCCAGGGAGAGCCGTATTGGGCTCACTATGAGGCAGGCGGGTCTCGGCAAGATCGATTGGCTGGAAGAAGATTACAGCAACAGGCACAAGCCCGAGGGCGAAGAGCCTGCCAAGAAGAAGGTCAAGACAAAGAAGTGATCGAGATGTTAGCCTGCAAGAAGTGCATGTTCCTCACGGAGCAGGAGAAGTGCCCCCTCTGCGGCGGGGAACTGTCCAAGGAATGGCAGGGAATGGTCGTCATCGTGGACCATGAGAGCTCAGAGGTGGCAAAGCATATGGGAATAAGGGCGAACGGTAAGTTCGCCCTCAAGGTGCGGTGAACTGATGCTTTACATGCTCACCGACCATCTCAGGGTCCTTCTCAAGACGCCCCTTGGGGATCTCGTTCCCAATGAGGAAAGGACGTCGAAGAGATTAAGCGGGATGATGGGCACACCCCTCGTCCTTGTCGGTGATGTCACCGCCTCCGTAATGACCGAGATGGGCTTTGTCCCCCAGCTCATCATCGTTGACAACCATACGAAAAGGGGAAAGAAGATACCTACGATCATGGTGAAGCCATCAAAGGTCGTGAAGGTGAAGAACCCTGCGGGGATACTGACCGGTGAACTGTTCAAGGTCATTGACGATGCTATAAACGAGATAGTCCCAGGGACCGATATGGACGGTCCCATACTCATCGAGGTCGAGGGTGAGGAGGACCTGTCCACCCTAGCCGCGATAAAGCTCCTGCCCAATGGCTCCACGGTCGTCTACGGACAGCCGGACTCGGGCCTAGTGGTCGTTACCGTCAATGGTAAGGTAAGGAGAAAGGTCGAGGAGATGCTCCGGGAAATGGAGGTCTGAGATAATGGATATAGAAGTGGTAGAGAAGCATGACAACATCCTTTTGGAAAGAACAGAGGTCAGGCTCCTTGTGAAACATTCTAAGGAGAGGACGCCTTCGAGGAAGGAGCTTGCCGAGGCGCTGAAGGATGTTCTGGGAATGAAGAAGGAGACGCTCATAATAGATACCGTGGATTCCGAGTTCGGCAAGAACACCTCCAAGGTATATGTGAAGCTCTATAAGGACCTCCAGAGGGCCAAGGACACGGAGGATGACCACATTCTCATAAGGAACGGCCTGATGGAGAAGAAGACCAAGAAGAAGGCAGGGGCAGCACAACAGGCCGCACCGGCCAAGTGATCGAAGGGGATATGATCATGAGGAACAACGAGCTCTACGATATCAAGGACAACAAGATACAGAGGAAGCGCAAGTTCTGCCCCAAGTGCGAGGGCGTATTCCTGGCCCAGCACGAGGACAGGCTATCCTGCGGTCGGTGCGGTTACACCGAGCCAATCAAGAAGGAATGATCATAGATCTATCTTCACCCGGAACGGTCGTGAGTTCGAAGGATTTATACTCCTCACTTCGTTCAGCCTATGAACCCTGATGAAAGAACGGGCCTATAGGGTAGCCTGGATACCCTTCTCCCGCTTCCCCGAAGCGGGAGGG
>JALOTP010000031.1 GCA_025457865.1 Thermoplasmatota archaeon
GATAACCCTCTGGCACCCCGTCATGCTGAAGACCGGGTATACTCTCCCAGTCTTCACCGAGGACACGACGGTCCACTGGAACCTCTCGGCTGCATTCGCTCCCGAGATGGACCAGGCTGGTGCCGCTCTGACCTTCGGTGTCGGACCTGAGGGCTTCCCGGCCGGATGGACCTTCACGCCCATGATGGATGGTGTCTATACCCACTGGGTCGTGACCCCGCCCGCCAACTTCAATGGCTGGGCCCATGTCAATGTGACTGCGGAAGATACCAATGAGGTTGCAACCAACAATATTTTCAACCTTACGGTCGTCGCAGTGAACGATAAACCGGTCATCGAGGGCATCATGGTCGGGGACGTCCTTAAGACCCCCGAGACCTGGAATGCGGGCAACACAACCGTTTACGACAACAAGACCGCCATCAACCTGACGGTCGATGAGGACGCGTCCATTATGCTCATGGTCCATGCAACAGATATCGACAGCGAGATCACGATAGCCATGACAGCCGATGCGGCGCTCTACTCGCTCGCATTGACCGAATACGTCAACGCTACCAATGTGACCTACACGGTCCCGACCAACTACACCCTGACGACCGTCGCCAATGCGAACGGTGTCTTCTGGGCAGAGCTCAACGTGACCGATGGGACCCTCTACGTCGTTGTATGGGTCCAGGTCATCGTCGATGCCGTTAACGATGCACCGACTGCGACCGAAGCTTGGGAGATGACCTACGCTAGGAAGACCGGTGAGGAGATCAACCTGACGCTTTCGGACATTGAGGATATTGACGGTGACAATGTTATTGTCATGTGGTACATAGACGGAACAGTTGTCCCTGACTGGAGCATGATATACTTCAGGTACGCTTGGACCACCGCTGGGACCTACAATGTGTCCGCGAAGATCACCGATGGTACAGAGACCATCGATATCAGCTACTTCCTCGTTATAGTAACTCTGGCGAACACGGGCCCCACCATAACTTTGGTCCAGGCTCTGCCCAAGGGTATGACCGATCTAGATGCGATCAACTTCCTGCTGAAGGGAGAGGTTGAGGAAGGAACGGATGTTGTCCTGACCTGCACCGCTTCTGACGTTGATGGTGACATCCTTACTTATACCTGGACTAACAACGTTAACCCCTCCTGGAAGGCCACTGGTGCCAATGTGATCGTACCTGCAAGTGTCCTTGAAGTAGGTAAGAGCTACACATTCACCTGCGTTGTCTCTGATGGGTCACTACTGGACTCTGATACTTCTAAAGCAATAAAGATCGTGGAAAAGGATGAAGAGGAAGAGGTTTCATTGGTAATTTTGGTCACTCCCTGCATAATCTTGGTCGTAGCTCTCGGGATACCGATAGTTCTTGTGGTCATTGTGATAGTTCTCGTAAAGAGGTCAAAGAAAAAGACTGAGGTCTTGGTTGCACCCGAGGGCGAGGCTCCACCCGTGGAAGGAGAGGCTCCTGTTGAGGGACAGATACCCTTGGATGGGGAGTCACCTCCGGTTGAAGGCGGGGTCCCACCTGCCGAAGGAGAGGTCCCAGCCCCGGAGACGCCCGAGGGCGAGGTCCCCGCTGAACCCGAGCCCCCGCAGGCCGCTTGAAACGGTCAAAGGAGCAAAAGGCCATAAGGCGCCTTCCATAAGGGAGGCGCCTTTTTTTTTGTACTTTTCCTATGGTCTTTTACACACCGATTTCAATTAATAGATGTGATACCATAGACCATAAGTCCGGGTGTGACCATGCTCAAGGACCGGTACATTCTGCTCGCCTTAGCATTCCTCTTCATCATGGGGACCAGCTACCATGTTGTGGGTTCCGATCCCCCGTCAAGGGACGGAATTGGGAACGATTCCTTCGAGAGCGCGGACGTCGTCTATTTCTCCGAGTACAAGCTGGGCGACCTTTCTGGGACCGATCAGATAGATGTCTATAGGATGGTGGAACTGCTCGGAGATGATGAGTACCACGTACAGAAGGTCCTCATATCCGTCACGAAGCTTTCTGGAGCGGATGTCAAGGGCATACTCTATGAGGAGACGGGGGCAAGGATAGCGGAACTCCATTCATCGGGCGAGAGGTCCGAAGTGGGCTTCATCGTCCCGTACGACGGTTCGCTCTATCTCAGCGTTACGACGGACCCGGTAGGTCAGGATTCCTCCTACAGGGTGGAGACGGGCGGGGAGACGAACATAAACAATTACGAGTACCATGACGGCAACAACAGACCTATGGTCGTGGGCTTCTCCGAGTCCGCTGATGTCACCGATACATTGAACCCTGTAAGGGACATCGTTGACCACAGGCACATTGACATACCGCCAGGGAAGTCACTCGAGGTATCCTTCAGCAGCGAGGTCGAGCTCAGGATGGAGGTCTACAACGAGACCTATGTCCGCTTTACGGAAAAAGGCCCCAATTCGAACTTTAGCGTTAAGAACGATGGCGCATCACCGCTGAGGGTCCTTCTCAGGATGTACCACCCGCTGGTGGGAGAGGTCCTCTACCCTGATTTCAATGCGGCATATGTCCTGAGGATGGTCCTCTGGTCCCATTCCACCGTCCCATCCATCGTCGCCACGGACCCCTGGGCCGCAGGAATACTGCTCCATGAGGACCAGACCGATATAGAACCCCTGAACCTGACAAGGCATTTCACGGAACCACAGAACGACCCTCTCTCATTCGAGATAATGTCAGCCCCGGTGGAGATTGGGGCGCATCTGGTCAGGGTCAGGGACAGCTACAATCCCAACATAGTCCTCTACCAGGAGATAAGGTTCGAACTTGTAAGGAACTGGCACGGAGATGGGGCTCTCACGGTTAGGGCCTTTGACAGGGACGGCGAGGTCACCGACAGCATATCCGTCATGGTCCAGTCCGTGAACGACCTCCCCTATGTTACCAAGATAGGGGCCGCGGATTACAAGGGAGGTATGTTCAACCTCTTCGCGGAGGAGGACATACCCAAGACATATGAGGTCGCTTACGGTGACGACGATGACCCTCATGATAGCCTTTATTTCACCACCAACGAATCACTATCTTTCCTATCCGTCAGCACCAAGAACGGTACCCTCACCATCGATGCAGGTCAGGAAGAAGTGGGCAAGTACGATCTCAACTTGACCCTTTTCGACGTCAGCGGGGGATGGAGCGTCGTGGACCTGAGACTATCCATTGAGCCAGTGAACGACCCACCGTCCGAACCAACAATAATGTCCCTTAGCCACCCCGACCTTCTCGTTCCCCCGGGAGAAGAGGTGATACTGACGGCGACCGGAGTTCTCGACATCGATAGTACGGTCATAACCTATTCATGGGAATGGAGCGACGGGACGACGACGACAGGCAACCCTGGCAGGCATACGTTCGGGCCCGACATCCATGGGAACAGGACAATAAAGGCCACTGCCTCCGACGGATTTCTCACGTCCACCACGAAGATCGTCCTCTACATCCAGAGCCCCGAGGACATAGCAACGGGCAACCTCAGATCCTCGATCGGGGACCGCGCCGGGGATGTGGTCTCCATAGAGGAGCGATGGAAGGCGGACAAACCCCTGAAGAGGGACCTGACCATCATGACGGTGAAAGAGCGGGGGATCGATATCCTCGGGCTCTCCGCGGAAAGGCGCGAGAACGAGCTGGAGATCACGCTCGAGATCGACAGCACCATAGAGATAACGGGTGCGTTCCAGTATCATATATTCATAGTCCAGGCAGGGTTCAAGGAACAGTACGTGGATTTCAAGAACCAGACCGACTTCGGGTCCGTCCCCGACAGGATGCCAAACTCCACTTTCGTCTATTCGCACCGCTCTTTCCTGGGCGATCCCAATATATTCAACGAGAGCCAAGGCCGGATAGTCAACAACAATCTCCTTGTGTTCATGGTACCGTTCAAGGAGCTCGTCTCCTCAGGCCTTTCCTCACCTGTGAAGGTGTCGGATTTCGAGATATTTGCCGTCACGGTGCATCAGGTCCCGTATGTTGAGAACAAGGGCCAGATCTCTAGGTTCATAATGACCGACACCGCAGGGGCAGGAGCCTTGAAACTCGGGAACATCTCCACCCAGGACACCGCATCAGGTTCGTCCCATAATCCGTTCGGGGATTTCTCTAGGCCGACGGCCATAATAGTTGTGGTCACCTTGATAGTGCTCGTCCTCATATTCGGCACCGTGAGCTTCTTCCTCGTCAGAAGGGAGAGGGAGAAGCGGAGGAAGGAGGAGAAGGAGTTCCTGGAAAAGGTGGAGAAGATGAGATCTGAGGGCAAGGACCTCTTCGGAAAGGAGAAGGTGGAACAGGGATCCAAACAGGTCTCTTACGAGGAACTTTATGGAGCCCCTGCGCCAAAAGGCCATGATAAGACCCCTGCCGCACCACTGCCCCCGTCGCTTCCGGGACCAGGCTTGGGTAAGGTACAGGAGGTCCAGAGCAACATCATGGAGATGGAGGTCGCAGGACCGCAGATGGAAGGGAGCAAGGACAACTCGTCCGAAGGGGGCAACACCCCAGCCAAAGTTTGATATTGACCGTAAAAACCCCCATAATGTCCTTATACCTTGATTATTCAGATAGATTATTTATCAAGAAACCTTATTAAGATGGGTCATAACTCAACATTAGGACCCTTCCTGAACATATGGGAGAGGTGATGAGCCCGTGGACCCTGTAGACCTGCCCATCCTCGAAAAAAGGCTGAAAAGGGCCTATGACCGCGTCAACGTACTGGAGGGTAATGGCATTGACATGGGGAAGGTCAGGTCGCTCATAGCGAACATAGAGAAGGAGGCCCCCTCCCAGAAGAAGGAGAACATCCTTGTAGCGCTCACGAAGCTCGAGAGCTATCTGGACAGGGTGGAGCAGCTCGCTAGGAAGAAGGAGTCCCAGGGAACCACCAAACCGGCCGAAGAAAGGTCGGAGAAAGGAATGGACCAGGTGCCAAGTCCCGAGAGCCAACCTGAACCCTCCAAGACGTCAGAGGTCAGCGATGCAGCCCCATCTGAGGTCCAGGCCGTCAAGGTCCATCCGGTGTTCGATAAGGAAAAGGTCCAGTCCGAGAGGGACATGGTCTCTTCGCTCTGCAAGGAGGTCCGATCCTGCGGGGGCGATACCAGCCCCATAGAGCCCCATCTCAATGCTATGGAGGAGGCAGCCAGCAGCAGTGATGGGATACTATTCGACCAGTACAGGTCCATAGTCCTTGAATGGTTGACAGCCTACCTTGGCAACATCCATAGGGCATCCATCTCATCGTCCATGAGCGATATACAGGCCCTTGGAGCGGACTTCTCATCCATAGGCAGGGACCAGGACATAAAGGAACAGATGGAGAACGCCTCCTCTCGATCCAGCATCACAGGGGAATCTGCGCTTGACGATCTCAGGTCTAGGAGCGACGAGCTCAAGCTCATCAAGAGCTCTCTGGAAGAGAAACGGACCAATATGGTAAAGGAGATATCGGAAGGTCTGAGGGACACGGTCAAGTTCATAAGGAAGATGATATCGGACCTACCGGAGGACGGTCCTTCTACAGGGTTCAAGCAGGACCTTTCCAGGCTCGATTCCCTTGTCCAGGGCGGAGAGGTGATGAAAGGTTTCAATGAGGGCAAGGACCTGATGGAGAGGGTCAAGAAGGAGCTCAGGGTGCGGAACAGGTCCAGGCTCGAGAAGATGCTCGTATCGGTCGAACCCCTCTTGGAGAGGATATCCCAATCAAGGGGAAGCACGTCCGAACTATATACCTCACTCAGCAAGGAGAAGGAGGTCATGCTCGAGCTCTCGGCAAAGGACCTTGACAAGGCCCTGAAGAGAACGGAGGCCCTCCTTGACAAGATATCTCTGGCCATTGCGGATATCGATGAGGGTTCGGTGAACAATCTGGAGGACAAGATCAAGGAGGCCAGGGTCAAGGCAGAGGACCTCAAGGACGTCCTGGACGTGACCCCCATCGTATCCATCCTTCAAAGGGCGGACGACCTTGCCATGGAAGGCGATGTCGACACTGCGACCAAGATGGTAGAGAGGGCCCTGTCGGCCTTCGACAAGCTCAAGGAGAAGAAGCTATTGGACCAAGCGGCCCTAAGCCTCTCCGAGATCCAGACCAAGATGGCCGACCTGAGCGACAAGGCCATGGACATCACCCCCCTCCAGTCACCGGTGGAACGGGCCAAGGAAGCACTGGAGAGGAAGGACCTCAAAGCGTTCGAGGAAGCCCTAATTATCGTCAACGAGAAGCTCGAGCTCCTCAGGGGAGAGGAGCTGAGGGTCGAGTATCACGGCAGGCTCATGGGCCTTGTCAACGAACTGAACTACCTCAAAAAGGAGGGTTTCGATGTCACTTCCCTCGAAAAGAGGCTGGACGAAGCTCGGGCCCACTTCCATGACCGGAAGCTGAAAGATGCGGTCGAGATGGAGAAGGGCATAAGGGAAGAGATAGGCCGAATAAGACTCAGGGGCACCCTCGACAGGAGGCTGCTATCGGTCGAGGGCACCATTAAGGAAGCGGAAGGTCTCCTGCTCGATATGGAGGATGTTACGGAGCTCCTCAACAAGGCAAGGGAGCATCTAGCGAACGAGGAGCTCAAAGAGGCTCTGGACGATGCGTCCGCAGCCCAGGCCCTTTCGGAGGACCTGCTCATGCACAGGACATATTCCATGATGGAGAAGGAGGCCCGCCAGATGGCGGATGAGCTCACTTCCTTCTCCTTGGACCCTGGGAATGTGGACCTGAGGATCAAGCAGGCATATTCTTTGGCTGACGACGAGAAGTTCAAGGAGGCCATGGAATCCTTCCTGCAGCTCAAGGACGAGCTCTCAAGGAAATTGATAGACAAGAAAGCGGAGTGGACGGTGAAAGAGCTCGGGAACAAGATCAAGGAGGCTAGGGCGGCCGGTATGAACATCTCGCCGTTCAAAGCCTCCCTCACAAAGGCAAAGGTCCTCCTTGATGCGAAGGACCTCGAATCCGCCGTCAAGGTGGCGACCGAGCAGATAAATATCATCGATTCCAAACTGAACGATAGAAAGGACCTGCAATCCCGGCTGGATGAGCAGAGAGGCAAGCTCATAGGCTTAGAGGTCAAGATCGGCCAGATGGTAAAGGCCGGCGCCCAGGTGGATGACCTCAAGGAAAGGGTAAATTCAGTAAGGGAGCTCATAGATACCGGAGAGATGGAAGGTGCGGAATCGGAGCTCAGCAGACTGGATATGGACCTTAATGCGCTCCTTACCCCGAATATCAGGGAAAAGATGGCCTCGACCGCCAGACCAGCATCGCAAGGAGTGGTGGCGGTTTATGACCAGGAAAAGAGGCCCATGAAAGGGGAAGAGGTCGACCCGGAAGAGGCCTACGAGGAGCTCAAGATAGTGATCAAGCGGATACAGGAGGAGATGAAGCTCCTCCCGCAGAAGGGACCAAGGATAGACGATATCAAGAAGGAGATCGTCAAGGTCCAGCAGATGGTCATCCAGAAGAGGTATGTGGATGCCTATAGGATGGCCAGCAAGTGCTATTCCAACATCAAGGACATCCGGTCTTGAACCAGTTCCCAGTTAGGCTTTACCAGAACATCGCTATCACTGGTACGATCAGCACGCCCATGGCATGTGACCTCCTGATCCCGACGAATGGGGCTATCAGCCCTATTCCGGTGGATACGAACAGCACCAAAAGCCCCATGGGTCCAGTGAAGATGAGCACCATGATGGTTATGAAAACGATGATCCCGATGGCCAATGGGCCGTAGGGGATCCGGGGCATTAGGTTAGAAAGGCTCTTCCCCAGGTAGAGGGTGAGGAAGAACCCCAGGCATGATCCGGCAAGGGCGGATATCAGGAGGACGGACAGGGCGAATGGCGGCATGATAGCGTTCCATTCTGTGACCTGGATGAGCTCATCGACAACTATTGCCGCTCCGGACCTGGGCCTGAGTATGAGGAACAATGCCGCCACGACGAAGAACGAATTGGCAGTGTTTATGGCAGAGAGCGTCAGGATGACGGAGCCAGGGGAATTGTCCTTACGGAATATCATGGCGACCACCGTCGCGACCCCCCCGCTCATACCTGGAAGGAACCCTACAACGGACCCTGCCGTGCCGCCAATTGAGGCCCCCGCCACCACATCCTTGGCGCTGATATCAGGGTCCTCAGCCCTCTGGGGCGGGACCTTGGCGCCGCCTCTTATGCTCTCAAGGAGGGTCGATGTCCCGAAAAGACCGGATAGCGTTGGGAATAGCACGCTCGATGGAAGTCCAAAGGGCGAACTGACATCGAGGTCAAAGACCGCGGTCCCGAGAGCACCGGATAGGAGGAACAGGAACGAAGCGGCTGCCACCCCCACGACCCTGGAGAGGGGTCCTTTTTCCATTTGCCAATGACCGTCCGCCCCTCTCACGGGCTTGTATGGAAGCCTGGCGGTCTCCGATACGAGGACGAGCAGGACGACGGCAAGGAGGACCCAGACCATATATTCCTTGAGCACATCGTAACCGTTCAAAGGTTCATTGACGAGGAACCGGTAGGGAACGAGGAGGATGAAACCGACGACTATGGCTCCGAAGCTGCCAACGGCCGATATATAGACCGCCTGGTAACCCTCCCCCTTCATAAGCATCCCATGGGCCGGGAGGACGCTCAGGGCGGTCTCGGGTTCTGGGGCCCCGAGAAAGGTCGACGGGATGAAATCGAGGAAGGTATGGGCCATGGATGTGGCCACTATGGCGGCAGAGACCAGAAGGAGCGCGGTCCAGCATTCCAATCCGGAGATGTCCGAAAGGAGCCTTGCCAGGAAAGGGCTGATGGAGAGCATCACTATCGCAACATTATTGACATGTATGCCGGGTGTGAGCCCCGTGAACACCCCAAGGAGAGTCCCCAATATGATGAAGACGACAAGAAGGACAAAGAGCTCTATCAAGTCACCCATTCCCCCTTTCCCACATCCATGAACAACCTTGTTGTCAGGCCATCGAACCCCAACGGACCTATCAGGGTCCCTGATGCTCCCTCGACCATCTCGGCCGTGTGGTTGATAAGGAGCAGCTCGGAACCATCGTCCTTGAGAAAAGCAGTTCCATCGATGATGCATATCGTCCCCGAGATCGACACGGGGGTCCCGATGTAGTACCGAAGCTGGTCCCCCACGCTTCCTAGGTCCAGCTTCCATGGGCCGTAAGGTCCCAGGAGGACCATCTCCCGTGGTTCAAGGGCGTATCTCATCTGGTCAGTGTCCCAAAAGAGGGTGCAGTTCCTGAGCTCCACAAGGTCCCCCCTGTGAACCGGGACTGTCCCTTCAGGGATGCGGACCCTGATGTTCAGACGGCCGCCGTCAGGGCTCTCTCCAACAGTAAGGTAGCGGGAGGTCCCAGGTTCTGACCGTAGGTACCCCATGATCGTGAATGGCCCGATAGGGGCATCGGTCGGTGAACGTGAGATCTGCTCCACCAGTGATATCAGGTCCGCTGTCCTCGGGACCGCCTTGAAGAGCACTTTCAGAGAACTATCACCGTAGCACAGGACATTGCCCTCGCTCTTCCTGAGCCCCTGCGCCAGCACCAGATCTCCCGCGCCTGGGAGATGGTCCACCCTCCGGCATATGAGGACGGTCCGTAAAGGGCCCTTCAGTGCATCCGATGAATTGGCCCTGATGACGGTCTCGGAGGAGCCGGGTCCTGTCCAGTAGGCGGTTTCGACCATACCCTGGAGAGTCCCTATCGTGTTCTCCGTCCAGGGCCCGGAATCATCATGTGCCTCTGCCCCTTCTATGACCTCCAGAGACCTTTTGGAGGGCACCTCCAGAATGAAACCGTTGCCGTATGACCTGACCTCTCCTTTCAACCTGATGCTGGAACCGACCTCAAGTCCCTTTGCCCCCTTCTCTATCAATACCTCAGCAGTGCAATTGCCATCGCTTAGGAGCAGCATGGTAGAACCGTCGGCAGCACTGTCCACCCCCACGATAAGTCCGTGCGTCGTCACATCCTTACCGATGGCGCCATCTAGGTTCTCCAAGAGGACCTGTTCGTCCTGGTCAAGATAGGCCAATAGGGACAGTATCATGACACCTATTATCGATATTGATACGACCCCGACCTTAAAAGCTGTACTGCCTATTTTCAGGTCTAGCATAGGGCACTCAACCCCATGGTTGATTGGCCGAAGGCCGATATTATCCTTGCGACAATTGACCGTAAAAAGTAAGGTTTTTTCATGGAACCTTATAAATATAACATAATTGCATATCTTAGTATATAAACAAGGGAACGAGTTGCGGTCCATGGTACTTGAGACGGAGCGTAGGTCATTGACCTCCCCCTCTTTGGATTCGGGGGTAGATTATGTCGTATCCAGATTGGAGCTTACCAAAGCTATCCAGACCTCGTTCAAGGGCAGGTCCAACAAAGGTCCTCTGGACAACGAGGTTGCTGAGGAGATGGCCGAACATGTCCTCAACTTCTTCGGTTACGGGGAGAGGATAATAGACAACATGCTCAAGACCGACGACAGGGACATCTTCTACATGCTCGAGGACCTGGGCATCCTCAAGACCGAGAGGGAGGAAACGACACTCTACGACGGTCGTGAGTGGCGGATCAACTACTGGACGCTCAAGAAGGGATATATCTCCTTATTGACCGGCAGGACCAAGGGGGATAAGCCCCTGTTCGCTGGGATGGGCGCGGTCAAGGATGACCTCTCTGTCTATGAGGACCTGCCCGAGGAGCTCTGGAGGAGAGAGGGCTGAGGGTATTCATCCAAAAGATAGGTCAGCGAACCATTACCCTCGATGGACAATCATTATAAACAGCCTCATTATGAGCACAGTTGCTGAGGTCGGTCTATGCCAATGATGGACGGGGAAACAGCGGCCAAGGTAAAAGAGGCCTTGGAAGGGATGAAGGAAAGCGTTCACCTGCTGCTCTTCATCGATAAGGAGAGATGCACCCTGTGCAGTGAGACCAGGGAGATAGTAACGGAACTTTCTACTCTGGCCCCAAAGCTCACATTCGAGGTCCTGGATATCAAAGAGGACCAGGATATGGCAAAAAAGTACAATGTGGAGCTCACGCCGGCCCTATTGGTCCTAAAGGGAACAAAAGAGACCAATGATTACCCAGGCATTCGGTTCTTCGGTATCCCGGCGGGGTACGAGTTCACATCGCTCATCGATGCCATCCTGACGGTTTCCAGCGGCGAGGAGGCCATATCCAGGGAGGGCATCGAGGTGCTGAAGGGATTGAAGAAGGATATCCATATACAGGTCTTCGTCACCCCGACCTGCCCTTACTGTCCCCGCGCTGTGGTCCTTGCCCATCATATGGCGATCCATAGCGAAAGGGTGGTGGCGGACATGGTGGAGGCCCAGGAGTTCCCCGAGCTGTCAATGAAGTACAAGGTCATGGGGGTACCGAGGACCGTTATCAACGGCACGCTTCACCAGGAAGGAGCGGCACCCGAGAGGATGATAATAGAACTTATAAAAAAAGCATGATATTATGATTATAAATATAATAATATTTAATAATAGGTGCATTCGGTCTTTAACTTTTTTTTTGATTTTAAGGGGGCAAGGTTAATTAATCCCCCCAACCGATTTTAAATCATAACATGGAACGGACCGATGATACCGATGACCTGGTGATAAGCGGGAGCCATGGGGCCGTAAGTGCGGTCCAGGAAAGGAGCGGTCCATATGGTCCAAGGGACGATATGTTCGATATTTCCATATTCGAGAAGAACCGATGTTCCATGGACTGCGGTATCGTCATACTCAGGGGTAGAGAGCTTGTTTTCGTCAATCAGGCCCTCACAGATATATTGGGTTATACCTTAGACGACCTCTCGGGAGAGAAGTACCTCACCATTCTTGACCTGATATCGAACAGGGAAGGCCATCTATTGGATACCATACGGGAGGCGGCCGAGGGTGAGGGGGTCGAGATCGAGGCCGTTACCAAGGGCGGTGACAGACGATGGGTCCAGTTAAGCCACAGGACCACAGGGACGGGGGAGGAAGCCCTGAACATGGTAACGGTGTTCGATATCACACGCTTCAAGGGGATCGAAAAGGAACTGAGGAGGTCCGAGGGAAAGTACAGGGCGGTCCTTGAGAAGAGCCCCATCAACATCTACATAGCCGACCTTGAGACCCTGAGGATCATGGAGACCAACCCCGCCATGCAGCGTCTGCTGGGTTACTCGGAGGATGAGCTTAAGGAAATGACCCCCTATGATTTCCTCGAACATGCCCCGGACGACATCCACAGGAAGGTCGTTGGGTTGAGCTCTTTGGACTTCAAGGTCGTTGGAGAGCGCAAGTACAGAAGGAAGGACGGAAGGTTACTGGACGTCGAGGTCTTCGGGAACATAATCGATCTTGGGGACAGAAAGGCCATCTGCATAGTTTCCTGGGACATCACCGAGAGGAACAGTGCATCAAGACAGATCATGAAGCTGAACGAGGTCCTGAGGCTTACGAGCAAGATAACCAGGCATGATATCAGGAACCATCTTTCCATTGCCTACGGGATCCTGGGGATCATGAGGGAAGGTCATCAGGCGAGCGAGAGGTTCATAGATGAGGCCTACCTGTCCGTGCAGAGGAGCATAGACCTCACAAAGAGGATGGCCGTTCTCGATACGATGATAATGGGCGAGGACCGGTTGTATCCCTTCGATGTCAGGGAGGTCGTGGAGTCCGTTATAGTCGACCATAAGGTCAAGTATTCCATACTTGGAGAGGGGCGGGTCCTTGCGGACGTCGCTCTCACATCGGTCATAGATAACATAGTCATGAACTCGGTCAATCACGGCCAGACCGACAGGATGAAGGTAACCATAGCATCCCATGGGGGTAGTGTGGAGGTGAGACTCTCCGATACGGGGGTCGGCATACCGGATGAGATCAAACCAAAGGTGTTCGAAGAGGGCTTCACCTTCGGGAAGAACGCGGGGACGGGGCTAGGTCTGTTCATTGTCAGGTCGGCCATGGAAAGGTACGGGGGCTCGGTAAGGCTGGAGGATACAATACCTAAGGGAACAACGTTCGTCCTGACCTTCAAGAACGCGGACGTCAATGAAAGCGGATGAGCCGCTATGGGGCCAGATCCGGGTCCCAAGGAAGATGGCGCCGCAGAACGGATTCGAACCGATGGCCTTACGATTAACAGTCGTACGCTCTAGCCAACTGAGCTACTGCGGCATGGGTTGGCCGGTCGTGAATAAAGTTGTCATATTTAAAGCATATCGCTTCCCAGGGAAAGCGCTACCCCGTCGAATGGTGGGCCAGGTCCGACAATTCCACGACACCCCGGGTCGGGTTCAGATAGCTATGCTCCCCCGACCTGACGAAAAGCTGTCTCTCGGGGCCGGTCGAACGGACATCCACGAGCCCCTTCCTCTGAAGCTGCTTCAGATGTCTGGACATGGTCCTTTTGGACCTGGTCGTGGAAACGGACGAAAAGAGGTCGGGAGCATTTATCCCGGGCATTCTGCCTATGATGGAAAGCATCTCAATGTCCAGTTCCGAGACCACAATCTCGCAGCCCCTGATACGGACCCCCTCGGCATAGAATAGCTTGTAGCGACCCATGTTCCTGTGAACCAGTAGGCCCTCCCTCTCCAGCTTCAGTAGATGATAGGTCAGGGTCCCGTTGTTGACATCGAAATGGTCCTTGAGGGCCGTATATGTGATCCCCGGGTTGACCTTGATGAACTCGTAGAGACGGCCCCTGAAGAAATGGTCCAGCACCTTGTCGTCCTTTATAAGGGAATAGAGCGGGACCAGAGTGAGGAGGAGCCATCTCCATCTGAAGGTCTCGGATGCAGAATAGAGGTAGGCGGCCGAACCGGCCAGGAGAGAGATGCCCCCGGTCATCCCTCCTATAACGGCAGGTGCGGACACGGGTAGCCCCTTTTCGGCCCTTTCCCCCACTATCCTGATGGGAACCCCGTTCGAAGTCGTCCTATGTCCGTCCACGAACCCGAACGCCCTCACCGAAATGGTCCTCTTTCCAGTAAAACCCCTCGCTTTCAGTGTGAACGTCGGCCTATCCAGTTCCGATGCGCTCTTTATGACGTTCGAAACGATCTCCGTACCATTATCGTTCCCGAATGTTTCTATCCCAAGATTGTTCACCTCACCGCCCAGGACAAGGGCCGTCACCGAACCATCCTCGGGAGGGACGGAGGGGTAAAGGAAGAGGCGGGGCTGTCGGCCGTAGAAGATATGGAGCCTGTCGCCCTCCCTTACCATCTGTACAGCCAGTGTATTGAGGGACCCAGCCGGTGATATGATTAGGAGGATGAACGACCGGTCAATGTCCGTGGGGAACGAATATCCCAGTAGGAGTGCAGCGGTCTCCCCCGAGGCCAAGAGAGAGGTCGAAGCCCCCGAAAGGAGGTCCTCACTCGAGGTGATCGTGAAGGTTAGGGGGATATTCCCCGTATTCGACAACGACAGCTCGAGCTCGCCCTCCAGAGGCTGGTCGATGAGGACCTCCTCTGTCGGGGATATTACAAAGTCCGTCGTCGGCAACACCTCTACGATGCAAGCGTCGGACCCCAGATCCCCACCGTCCTCCTTAACAGCGGTAATGGTGACCCTGCACCTAGTCCCGGCCGCTTGACCGGGGGGTGCGGTCACTTTCACCTCGAAGACCACCTCATCCATAGGTTGGAGATAGATGGGCGGAGGCGCGGTCAGGGACCATCCCTCTTCCGGGTCCAGTTCCGATACGATCTCCACTATCACGTTCCTTGAGATCCCCGTTCTAAGGGTGACCTCCAGTTCGACCCATCCCCCTTCTGTCGATTTCGAGCTTACGAAATAGATGTCGTTCTCGAACTCCAGACCGCTGACCCGGTCACCATGGGCAGTCATCTGTAGAGCGGATGCAGCCAGGAGAAGGGCGAAAAGAAGAAGGAGAACGGTTCGGACCTCAGAGGCTCTCGAGCTCATCCTCACCTTCATGGGACGGGTGGGTATTTAAGTGGTGTTGAACGGTGCTGTCCTGGGGGGGCGTGACCCTTTCGATCAGCTCCGATGCCCCGGACATGACCTCCACCGTGATATCTCCCAGACTGGATGTCCCTTCCGTGAAGTTCACCTTCGAAGCGAAGGCCACCTGTTTATGAAGGTGGAAAGCGGTCCGATCGCCCGAAAGAGGTCTTTTCAGGATGGATACTGCTGTGTCCCTGATCCTGAGGTCCTTCAAGAGCTCTATGAACCGTTCAAGGTCATCGGTCGTCCCTTCGATGAGGGACCCATCGATCGATAGCTTCGCTCTCGGGAATATGTTCAGGACGGAGGCCTTGACCTTCTCCGGGTCCTCCGTGGGGTGGATGTCAGTCCTTATTAAGACCTTCATCTTCAGAGCAGCCCCATCTCGATGACCTCTACGGACTGTACACCGGGGGTGGATGTGAGCTTGGTCTCCAGTTCCTCCCCTCCGCCCTTCTTGTCGTCCAGCACAACGGCCCATTCCAGGAGCTTCAATCCGTAGAAGGCCGGTTTTATCGCATAGCTCGAGACCCTTCCATGGGAAGGGACGTAGGTAGAGAACCTCAGGACAAGCCCTTCAAGGTCGGTCTCAGGGCCTTCTGGCATGATCTTGTACCTTATCAGCACCTCACCCATGTCCACCACTCCTTCAAGGTCCAATGAAACCGCACTGGGAGCAGTGGTATTTGGCTGACTGGTCCCTGCAGTGGCCGCATCGGCCTATGCTCATGTTCCCGCAGCTGGGGCAGTTGAACTCGACCGCTTTCTCGTCCTTGAGGGGGATACCGCAAGAATTGCATTTCCTTATAGCTTCGGACATGGGTCCATCCACCTTTTTTGCGGCAAAGGGGTTGGTGTAATTAAGCTTTACTGGTTAGGAATGGGTGGTTTCATGTGAAAGGTTTAAGTAATCCACCAAAATAATGAACCCAGGGGAGCGAAAAAATGGACATGCCTGTACCAGTCACTGAAAAAGTATTCTGGATAGGGGTCAATGACCGGGAGACCCACCTCTTCGAGGGATTGTGGCCCCTGCCGCACGGAGTATCCTATAACTCGTATCTGATAAAGGATGAGAAGGTCGTTCTGATAGACACAGTGAAGTTCACGCTAACCGGACCCTACCTGGAGAAGCTGAGGAAGCTTGCGGGAGGAAAGATAGATTACCTCGTCGTCAACCATATGGAACCCGACCATTCCGGCTCTATACTGGCTTTGAGGGACCTCTATCCGGACATGCAGATAGTGGGGAATAAAAGGACAGAGAAGATGCTATTCGATTTCTACGGGATCGTGGATGGTATCAAGGTAGTGAATGAGGGGGAGGAACTGGACATAGGCACAAGGAAGCTCATTTTCCATCTGACCCCCATGGTCCACTGGCCCGAGACAATGATGACCTACGATACAAAGGACAGGATACTCTTCTCAGGGGATGCGTTCGGGGGTTTCAGGACGCTGGACGGCGGGATATTCGATGACGAACTGGACATATCCACCTATAGGGACGAGATAGCCAGGTACTATGCCAACATAGTGGCCAAGTTCAGTCCCATGGTCCAATCGGCCCTCAAGAAGCTGGCCGGTCTGGACATCAGGGTGGTATGCTCCACTCACGGTCCTGTTTGGAGGAAGGACCCGAGCTATATCATCAAGTTCTATGACGAGCTCAGTTCCATGGGGACCGAGAACGGGGTCGTCATAGTCTATGGGTCCATGTACGGGAACACGAAGAAGATGGCAGATCACCTGGCTAGGAAGCTCTCCGAGGGCGGGATCGAGAAGGTCATCGTCCACGACGCCTCAAAGACGCATCTATCGTACCTGATAAGGGATATCTGGAGGTACACGGGGATAGCCATAGGGACCCCGACCTACAACACGGGCATCTACCCCCCCATCGATGCACTGGTCCATTTCATGCAGAACTCGAGGATCAGCAACCATGTCATAGGGGTCTTCGGCTCATGTGGTTGGGGTGGAGGGGGGGTGAAGGCCGTGGAAGAATATGCTAGGTCGAGCTCCTGCAAGGTAGTGGACCCCGTCGTGGAGGTCCATGGAGAGGCGAAGGAAGAGGACCTGAAGAGACTTGATGAACTGGCAGAGAACATGGTCATGGAGCTCAAGGAGCTTTCCTGCAAGTGAAGAACGGGTACCAATGTTCATAGATAGGGGAGGAGATGATGGAAATGGAACTATCGACCGAAAGGCTCCTCCTGCGCCCCTTGGACAGGGTAACTCTCCTCAATATATCTAAGGGGATGGTCGTTGGACCATCGCTCGAAGGGACCAAAGTATCCAATGGATGGCCGTTATCCGACCTGTTGGAGGCGGTTCCCGTCATGTTCAATGACCTCAGTGATGACCCGTCATCCTTAGGATGGCATGCATGGGCAGTGGTCCTGAGGGGGACAAGTGAGGTCATAGGGGACGTGGGTTTCAAGGGGCCTCCGGACGAAGGGACGGTGGAGATCGGGTTCTCGATCATGCCCGAACACAGGGGAAAAGGGTATGCGACAGAGGCAGTGGTAGAACTGATAAGATATGTCAAGGGAACTGGAAAGGTTAGGGCGGTATTTGCACGATGCGATGTTGACAATCTTGCCTCGATGACAGTCCTTGGTAAGACCGGTGGAACTTTCGATCTCCAAGACCGTGAGGCTCATTGGAAATTATTATGGTGATTGATGACTGCTGGGCAACCTTAAATATGGCGTTGTTACTAGATGAATATAGCGAGGTCCCTAATGATAGCGGATCAGAGCGAATATCGTTTGGGTATAACACCCGAAGATAATCGTAAATTTACTATTAAACTTATAATATTTGTTGTTTTATTTATTGTTAATATTTGTTTTTTCATTGTATTGTTTTTTTTGATCGGACTCTCTGTTCTTATTGGAGGCTCTATCGTAAAATTTTTAGTTGCTTTATCGATAATTTATATGTTTATTAATTTATTAATAATATTTATTATTTATCTTGCGTCAAGGTCCAAAATTCAACAAGATACAGACTTTTCCTCCATGAAGATTTTCCCTGACCGTTTGGAGTTCATTGCTCCGAGTACTGGTAATGATATTTCTCTAAATAATATAATAAAAAATGATGATATTTACGGGATTTTTTCTGAAATAAACGACCTTGATACGTATATCGGTCATTCAACCGAATTTGCAGGTCAATCAAGAACTATAAAGGCTCTGATCAAATTTGTTATCGGTCTTTTCTTTCCGAAATATCTGGATTACGTTCATTTCATAGTATTTAAAAAACCAATAGAATGGAAGTTCTATCATTATAATACTAACACCTCCATTCACGAGAGAAAGGTCTTGATGATCCAGGAATTGGATGTAATAATCGATCCTGCAGTCAGGGCTGAATTATTAAAGGCGATGGGTAGGTACAAACGATTAGAACATCTACATACTGTTTCTCACCTCCCCGATAAAGTAATGGAAATGGCACAGCCCAAGGAAAGGGCTTCCGTATTTACTTCCAATATCACACCAAAGGACATAAGGAAAAATAATTTCAACAATCCCGCTTGGTTGGCTATTCTTGCTTTTTTCATAATATTAACAAATTTTACTTTATTTTTGGTATCATTAGATTCTATGGTTACCCCATCCAACCTGGATGGAACAATGTGCATCACGGGAGGTATAGCAAACATAATAATGATTGGTTTTTCCCTCCTTATTATTCGGTCGGTGTCCAAAATACCCAAAGAAGAGGCTATAAGGCGATGGATGAAGGTGGAGCTGAACTCAGAATTCTTGATAGTTTACGAACTTTCCCCAGATTCCAAAACCGGTGGTCCGAACAGTTTTCATCTAAGTTATGTCAAATCGGTAATGAAGGTTCCTTACAAATATTCCGATATTAAGGCAAAAAGAGGATTGACAGGTAAGAGCCGGTATGTCTATCCGCCCTATTCCCTAAACCACAGTGCGGTTCACCGGAGCGATCTATTACTTGTCCTTTTTAAAAGAAAAATGAATGTTGTAAGAAGGACCGAAAAATCCGGGGGCGGTCCGCTGTTGAGAACGGATAAGATAATCATTGAGATAAGGAACGAGGACCAGGACCGTTTCTTCGAAGAGGTTCTGAACAGGAAGATGAGACTTGAAAAATGAACTTAAAAGTATCGTATGTGATATGATCCTATTCTATCTCTTGAAAGCTTATTAATATCTGCTGGTCCATAATTGGACACAGGTTGTGAAAATGGACAGGACCACCAAGAGGATCGTGGAACTGGTAAGGGCTGTCGTGGAACCGGAAAGGATCATTCTATTCGGTTCGCGTGTATCTGGTACGCATCATGAAGGTAGCGATTATGACCTGCTGGTCATAATAGCCAGCGAGCAGGGTACACGGGAGGTCCTGAGGAAAATATACAGTAGCTTCAAGGGAATAGGAGCACCCGTGGACCTGCTCGTGATAGATGAGAGAAAGTATGATATCCTCCGTCAGAATGAGAACACTGTTTTCAACGAGATCTCGAACACTGGTGTGACGGTATATGCAAAAGCTTGATGAAGCTGAGATCTGGTTGGTACGGGCGAGAAGTAGCCTGGCAAAGGCATCCCTTGGTGGTGAAAAGGACAAGATCCTTTATGAAGACCTCTGCTACGATATCCAGCAATCGGTGGAAAAGGGGCTGAAGGCGCTCTGCATAATAAAGGGTATCAAGGTTCCAAGGACACATGATATCTCATATCTGATGGATCGGATTGAGGCATCTGGAATAGAACTCCCATTATATTTCGACAGTGCAAGATCTTTTACAATGTATGCTGTTGAGACCCGATATCCAGGTTTCTATGATCCGGTGGAAAAGCCAGAGTATGAAAAAGCTTTGACCATTGCTTTTAGGCTTATCAATTGGATCGAAAAAAAGGTCAAAGCTATTGGGAAGAAAGAGCCGTAGGATATCAAATGCCCCTTTAGGTTTTATATCATCCCTTAGGGATTCACCCCCCGATGGTGAGAAAGATGGAGCTCTACCTTGCATTCGCCCTTGCCTCTATGTTGATGTACGGTCTATGGGGTTTCCTCCCAAGGCTCGCGCAGCAGCACCACATGGGGGGCAGGTCCATTCTCGTATTCGAGACCGTTGGGACCGCCGTCGTCGTTATGGCGGTGCTCATCTCGCTGGGGTTCAGGCCAGACCTTTCAGGCAAGGGCATCGCGATATCGGTCCTTGCGGGGACGGCCGGGGCCATTGGCTCGCTCCTCTTCCTCATGGCCCTCTCCCGGGGCAGGACGGCCGTTGTCGTCACTCTGACCGCACTCTATCCCCTCGTTGCCATCCTCCTTTCCGCCATCGTCCTAAAAGAGGCCATAACCTTGAAGCAGGCCATAGGGATGGTACTGGCCCTTGGGGCGGTGATACTGTTCTCGATATGATTCCATGGTGCCAAGCATGATGAAGGAGAATTTCAAAAGGATGATGGCCATATCACTTCTGACCATCGTATCGATATCGGGGTGCATAGAGCTCCAAAAGAGCGAGGATGACCATTGGTGGACAGTGGACCTCGGGACCGATGACGGTTATGTCGAGGTGCACTGCGAACCGGCACTGACCGAGGAGCAGCTCAGGACCGGCCTGATGAACCGGGACAGCCTCGGGGAGTTCGATGGCATGATCTTCGTTTTCCAGATTCCCCGGAACGTTTCCATCTGGATGAAGGACACTAAGCTTGCCCTTGATGTCCTCTTCGTGGCCCCCACCGGATCGGTGATATCGATAGTTGAATTGGGACCGGGTTGGGGACTGCCCGAGAACGAGGTCCCCTCCTGCAGTTCCCCGGGTCCAGTATCCTACGTATTGGAGCTGAACAGGGGTTTCTGCGGGACGCATGGGATAGCCGTCGGTGCTGTTGTCACGGTCCACGAGAGGAAATAGGGGCAGCTCCAAGGGACCAAAGAAAGCTTTTAACCTTCCAGGCATTCCCATGGATGATGAAGGTAAGGACCATAACCGCGGGGATAAGACTGTCCTTCATGCGTCTGGACGAGCAGGTAGAGACCGTGGGGGATGTCATGCACCGTCTAAGGGATAGATTGGTCTCGAAGGGCTACGAGGTCCAATCACTTCGGCTCTCGACCCAGCCCTGGTCCGAATACCTCGAAAAGGCCCAGCTCGACGCCGTCATACAGGCCATAGAGGAGCTGGAGGTTGTTTGCAGGGGGAACGGTATAGATTTCGTCAGCGTGGGGCCGGCATCGGACCCAAGGTCCATAAGGGCCGTTCCCACGATACTCGAAAGGACGGGCATCGTCTGCTGTTCAGCTTCCATAGGCGACCGGGAGCACGGGGTGCTAGATGATAACATCAGGGCAGCGGCGGAAACGGTCCTTGAGCTCTCCGGGAAGACCGGGAACGGTTCCCTCAACTTCATGTTCGCATCGCTTGCATCCTGTCAGAGCGATATACCGTTCTTCCCGGCATCATATCACACCGATGAGGAACCCTGCTTGACCATAGGCCTTGAGAACGGTGACCTTGTCCAGTCCGCCGCATCAAGGGCATCCGGGTTGAAGGAGCTTACCTCCCTCCTCTCCTATGACCTGAACGATAGGATGACCAGGTTGGGGGCGGTAATAGACACCGTCAGTGGGGCTGACGATCCACCGCTCAAGGGCATCGACGCCTCGCTGGTGCCAGGGATGGATGAGGGTTCGTCGATTGCAACTGGGATAGAGAAGTTGACCGGTTCCCCCTTCGGCTCTCACGGCACCCTCTCCGTATGTGCCTCGCTGACGAAGGCACTTGAGGGTGTGACCGCAAGGCGCTGGGGCTTCAACGGTCTGATGCTGCCGGTCATGGAAGACACCGGCCTTGCCAGGGCCGCTGACCTTGGGTCCCTGGACCTGCAGAAGCTCCTGCTATACTCATCCGTCTGCGGTACAGGTCTTGACACCATACCGGTGCCGGGCGATATACCACCGACAAGGCTCTGCGCTGTATTGAGGGACGTCGCGCACCTAAGCATCAGGCTCGGGAAACCGCTGTCGGCAAGGCTACTTCCCGTCCCTGGTAGGAGCTCCGGGGAGTCGACGCAGATGGGTTCTCCCTATCTCAAGGACTGCTCCATATTGAGCGTCGTCTAAGCGGTAAGGTGTTTTCTCACCTCTTCTATGATGGCCTCGGCAGGCGTCACTCCTGTCCAACCCCTAACGCTATGACCGTTCACGAAGAGGAACATCTGCGGGATGCCCCTCACATTGAACCTCCTGGCGGTCTGGACGTTATCATCCACATTGACCTTTACGATCCTCAGGCCCTCTGGCATATCCCCAACTCCCGCCTCCAGGATCCTCGCCTGCATCCTGCAGGGCATGCACCAAGGCGCCCAGAAATCGACCAGGACCAAAGCGTTGTTCCTTACAAAGTTCTCGAAGTTTTGGTCCGTCAGGTCCAGGACATCTGTATCAGCACCCATCCTCCAACCTCCTTGCCACCGTTCCTATCTGCATGATAGCCCCTGTCATACAGACCGTTTAAATGGGTTCCCCCTTATAATATAGGGCATTCTATCCCACTTTTTTTAAATCCATAGCGGCTTCCTTGGCCTTATCCTTCCTATCTATGATGTTCGAAAGGATGAGGCATAGGTAGCCGAGCCCTATCTCGAAGATATAGGAATCGAGCTGGGTCAGGACGGAAACGGTAAAGGCCCTTGCGGAATTGACACCGGTCGCCTTGTAGAGCAACGTCATTAGTAGCTCACCAACACCTATCATCCCTGGTAACTGGGTCATAAGCCCTATGACGAAGGCCATCATGACCACGGTTGCGACAGTGAGGAAGTGCTCGGAGTGCCCGGTCGCTATGAACAGCATGTAGGCGGCCGAGAACCTGAGACCATGGACCAGTAAAGCGAACGTCAGGTCCAAGCACATTCTCAAGGGATTCTTCGACAGTTTGACGAAGGTACCCTTGAACTCAAGGACGCCGTTCTTGAACCTCTCTATGAAGTACGAGCTATCCTTCATCCGCCCTCTGAGGAAGAACCTTATGACCCTGTGGAGGAACATGCCCCATTTCACGGACCTGCCCTCGCTCAGGCTCTTGAAGAGGATGAAGGATACCAGTCCCACGACCACCCAGAAGAGTATGAAGGAGCCAAGCAGGAGCTGGAGCAGGTCGGGCATGTCATATTTCAATGATGCCCAGACCATCAGGGGGATGAGGAGCAACAGCATGGCGACGGTGAAGGTCATCTTATCTACCATTCCCGCAGCGAATATGGTGGAGAACCTCGAGCCGTACTTCCTTGCTATGTAGCTGGCCCGGAGCGGTTCGCCCGCCATCCTTCCGGAGGGTGTCGTGATGTTGACGAAGTTGCCTGCCATGTTCACAAGGGCCACATAGGGGAAACGGGCCATGGGGACCCTTCGTCTGACCAAGATATAGAACTTGATGGCCCAGGCGAGCTGGAGGCCAAGGAAGCAAAGGAAGGAGAGGAACACGTACCTCAGGTCGAGGGAGAACACCTCATCGAGTATGTCCCTGCCATCAAAGATGAACATAATGGTCAGGACCAGAGCTAGGATGCCCAGTCCGATAAGGGTCAGGAGCCTCCTTGTGGTCCCCGATCTGCCCATACAAGGTGCGCCAAATCCTTTGAACGTATATAGGGGTATCTGATGGGTCCTATGAGACGACCAGCCATATGGCCAGCAGAGTGCCTATGATGGCCTCGCCTATGTAAAGCCCGGTCATGAGCATGTAGGAGTCCAGCAGTTTGAAGGTCCTCTCGTTCTCGGACCAGTTATTTGCCTTGGCCCTCCTGTTGAGGTAGTGCTTCTCCCACAGGTCCCTGGCCGCACCCCCGGTCAGCATCATCAACGTGTACTGCAGGGGCAAGTACATCCCAAGGCCGAAGGCGGTCCCCATACCTGTCAGCACCTCCATGGTGACCCCTATCAGCATCCCCAGGAGGAACAGGCTCATCATGACCTTGCCCCCGGCAAGGATCTGGACGAAGACCGCGAATGCGTTTGCCTGTGGGGCCTCGAGAGGGAGGTTCCCCTGGGCAAGCTGGACCGAGAAGTAATAGGCGAAACCGGCGGCAAGGGGGGTCCCAATTATGATGGCCACGGACTCGCCCTTTATGAGGTGCATGGGCCTGGTCCCCGCGTAGAGGCCGGCCTTGAAGTCCCACATGATCTCGGAGGATAGCGATATGGCCGACCCGAAGACGGTCGTTCCCACCAGCGCCATAAGGACTATCTGGCTCTTTCCACCGGGGAACGGAAAGATGATGGCGAGGCCGCTGAAGACGAAGAAGAGGATGAGGAGCGTCAGGAAGCTGGTCCCAGAAACGGGTGTGGTGCCCACCTCTCCGGATATCTTGACCGCTATGGCCCCCAGCATGAACGTCAAAAGGACCAGGAGGAGCGAGAACGCTATGGATGGCACAAGGGGGAAGCCACCAAAGAGCCAGAACGCCAATGTGATGACGATGCCGGCCACCACCATGACGATGGGTATGTGCTGGGTCGGCCATTCGTACCAGCCCTTGCCGGGGACCCACTCCCTCTTCTCGCCTCCTGTGGTCTTCGTGATATCGACCAGGACGGTCTTGAAGGTGGGGAGCATCTTTAGGAGGGCAGTTGTTCCCCCGCCGAGGATCGCCCCAATGGCTATTATCTTCGCTATTCCCTGCGCTGCCCCGAAAGCGGGGGATTGGTAGGGTATGTACTTGGTGAGCTCGCTTGCGGGTATGGGCAGGGCATGTGTCGAGAGGTATCCGCTCTGGGCGTACTGCTCAAGGATGGGTATGTAGATGGGGACATCGAGCCAGTATGCCAGGGGCACTATGACGAACCAGGTCACAAGCGACCCTGCCGCGACCAGGAACGCTGACCTGAACTTCATGAACCAGCCTATGGCGAAACCTATTCCAGTGAACTCGTAGGAGACATGTGTCCAGGTCGATGATTCATAGGACATGTGTATCCGGCCATGGCTGTAATAATCACCAAGCCCCACGGCCGATATGACCCGGGTCAGAATGGGGAGCTTCTCCCCACCCAGCGGGAAATCCCTCATGAAACCGAAGATGAACATCCCGACGAACGAAACAAGCACCAGTTTGATGGAGCGCATTGCGTGCTTGACCCCGCCCTCGGAGATGTTGTTGGAAATGTCAAGGAGCTTGACGAAGGCCTGGAAACCAGGTGCCGGCAGCGGGTCCTCGACCTGCCATAACCTCCTGAAGATGATGAAGTACATCATACCCATCAGCGAGGCGAAGAGCGATGCGACTATTGCTAGAGGTACGATGTTGGAGCTCTCGAGCAACGAAGGTGGTATGAGCGGGTTCCCGTCGGACATGACGTACTGGGAGGAATACGCGAGAAGGTAGATGGCCGGGAAAGTGAACACGAACCCTGTCACGGTCCTGTCAGTGGCCGTGGCGCTCCCTGATGCTATGTTCACCTGGGTGGGCTTCCATCTGAAGGCCATTCCTAGGAGATATGAGACATAGAAGGCCCCGCCGGTGACCAGGCCTATCTTCAAAGCGATGTACTGGGATATGAGGGTGAAGGGGGCACCGACCAGGAGGACCACCAGGAGCAGCTTCCACCAGCTGTAGCTCGACCTTTGGAACCCCTGAGTCCTGTTCTTGCTGTCCAGATATTCTTCCAGCACCTCTGTGTTGAGGTTGCCGTACATCTCTGTGTCGAACCATTCAAGAGTGCCCTTCTCTATGCTCTCCAAACCCTTGGGGGTCACCGGCTGCCTGTAGTTG
>JALOTP010000032.1 GCA_025457865.1 Thermoplasmatota archaeon
CTTTTTCCGATATTCGCGATAGGCGATATGGAACCGAACGACGATCTGGCGACCGCCGAGATGATCATTCCGGGGTCCTATTCGGGAACCGTCAACGGGACCAACAAGGGTGACTACTACAAGTTCAGCATCACTCCAGGAGATCTGATAATGGTCTCCTTCACCGGGTCCGATAGCGATCTGACAATGATGATAGTAGATGCGGACGAGAATGTGAAGAGCCAGGATACGGCGACCGTCAGCATGTCAAAAACGATCAAGTTCCAGACATCGCACGAGACCGAGTACACGACCTGGTATATCCTGGCTGAGACCAGCATAATATGGTTTCACATTAGAACTCATTTCCTCGGACGATGCCGGGTCGGGACAGGACGCCCCAGCGACCTTGGTCGATGCGATCGAGGTTATGGAGGGGACCTTCACAGGAAACGTTACACCGGGCCCGGGGGGTGAGGATAACACCGATTACTACAAGTTCTGGGCCGGGAGCGGGGATATCATTTCGATAGATTTCACATCCGATTCGACCGATAATGTCAAGTTGGGGCTCCAGGAATCCGACGAGAGCCAGGTCTTTATCATGAGCTCCAAGAACAGCGCTAAAGCAAGCGATACCTTCTTCACTTCCAATGAGACCGAGGACCAGTTCTATTACATCTATGTGGACCCCACCACCAAGCCCGGCGAGTACATCATTACCTTGGAAATCTCCCATCAGAACGACGCCGGGACAGGTGAGGACCTTCCAGAGGCCATCCTAAAGGCCATTGAGGTCACTCCCGGAACCTACACCGGTCACCTCGAAGACCAGGATGGTCTTGACTACCTGAAGTTCCGGTCCGGAACAGGGGATATCATCACCCTAACCCTTACCTCCGCCTCGGACGAGGGCGATATCTCGGCCACCCTATTCGACTCAGAGCAATCCAATCTTGGTAATGTCGGATCCTCGAACAATGTGCCCTCAACTCTCGTTTACCACTTGGCGAACGAGACCGCCGAATCCTTCTTCTATATCGAGTTGGACATGACCACCGATCCCGGGAACTATACGATCCAGATCTCCCTATCCGAGCAGAACGACGCTGGATCGGGAGGGGATGCGAATGGCTCCATGACCAGCGACATCCACCTGGGATCTGGCACATATACAGGGGTGCTCAAGGACGAGGACGAACAGGACTATTACATGATAATGGCAGCTCCGAGCATGATCGTCGATATCAACCTGACCGGGAACGATCCCTACATCCCGACCTTGCTCACCTATTACATCGACGAGAGTATGTTCGGTTTCGGTTTCATGCTCATGTCCTTCGCAGGTAGCGGAAAGGATGACAGGTATTGCTTCAATGACCTGACAACATCCCACAACGGGATGGTCGTCGGGATCTCATACCAGGACGACGCGGGCACGGGAAAGGATGCCTACAGTGACACATCCCTAATGGGGGGGGCCTCCGTCATCGGAGAGGGTTCCCACACCGGTTACCTAAACTATCAGGGCGATCCCCTCGATGCCTATCTTTTCAATGTGACCACCGGTCAGAAGGTGAACGTCACCGTCGATCCCTTCGATGACATCGAGGTCTACATCAGGAACCTGGACGGTACGACGATAACGGACTCATACGGCCCGACCGGACCGGGGATGCCCTTCTCCTTCATCTGGACAGCGACCCTGACCGGGCAGGTCGCCCTGAGCCTCGACATCGACGAGGGCGCCGGCGATTACCAGTTCGATCTGGACATCCAGGAGGGACAGGCCTCCGGAACACCTTCCGCCCCCGTTCTGATCGTAACCGAGGGAGCGACCAGCCTCATCCTCACATGGACCATGCCCGCCGACAATGGCGGGAGCGCGATCACCGGGTACAAGATCTTAAGGGGAACCACGCAGACAGGGACACTGACGCTGCTAACGACGGTCGGAGCCAACGTCCTCACATACACTGACAGCACCGTTACGGCAGGCCAGCCCTATTACTACGAGGTCCTAGCGACGAACGCCAACGGCGACGGGGCTAGGTCGAACCGTGGCACCGGAACCGTGGAAGAGTCCTCCGGTGACGATTCGGACAATGACGGAATACCCGATTCGTGGGAGGTCAGGTACGAGCTCAATCCCGGGGATTCGGCCGATGCCCTGCTTGACATCGACGGTGACGGCAGGACCAATCTGAAGGAATATCAGGATGGCACCGATCCACGCGTCAAGGATACACCCATTGCGGATGATGATGATGATGACGACGACGATGATGACGATGACGACGATGATGGATTTTTAAGCTTTGTCCCGTTGGGCTGGGTCGGTTGCTGCATTGGTTTCATCATCCTAGGGGTCATACTCCTGATCATCGTCCTGATAGTCGTTCTCATCATAGCAAAGGGCAGGAAGAAGAAGGATGAGAAAGAGGAAGACGATGTGCCCATTGCAGCCGGCGAGGATGAGGAAGCATCAGAGGAATGAGCCATAGATATCGAAAAAGAAGAATGGAGGGCGCAGAAAAAGGCGCCCTCCCGATGTTCCATGTGGGGGTTTTCTAGCTATCTCATTCTATCTTGATCTCATTCTTTACGGGCTCCTTAGGATGCTTCTTCGGAAGCTCTACATGGAGGACCCCGTTGTCCATCTTAGCGGACACCTTGTCCCCCATCACCTCGATGGGGAGCCTCACCGACCGCTGGCACGAAAATGAGGACCTTTCCCTCAGCAGGAAGTTGCTCTGCTTGTCCTCCTTATCCTCCTTGGAATCCACAGAGATGGTGAGAATATCCTCTTCCAGCGAGATCTTGGTATCGTCCTTGTTGATACCCGGCATCTCGACCGAGAGTACGAGCTTCTCACCTGCGTCCTCGAGGTTCATGGGCATGAACTGGGCAGCTCTGACAGCCCTCATCCTTGGGCGTGGGAGCTCGAACCCAAGAGGGTCCCAGAGCATCCTGTCCATGTCCCTTCTGAAAGAATTGAATATATCGTCCATCTCCCTAAAGGGGTTGATCATTAAGATAGGCTCCTTGGCATCGTTCCTCAAGACCAGTTTCCTGTCGTCCATCATGCGCATATACCTCCATTGTTGTTGTTATCGTGCAGTTCACAACTGCAAGTTGTATAATGCTTAACTGATATAAATAACCATTGCATGACCTTTTTAGGGGGGTTAAGGGCACAATACCCTGTTCATCTATGTACCGTAACACCCTTTTTCTCGCAGAGATGGGAGACGGGGCATCTTGAACAAAACGGGGAGATCGGTCCGCAAACGTTCTGACCCCAGGTAACCAGCAGGTCGTTGATCTCTTTCCAGTGATCGGGCGGGAGCCTTTCCCTCAATGCCATCTCCGTCCCTTCCGGGTCCTTGGTACATACAAACCCCAGTCTATTGGAGATCCTGTGGACATGGGTATCGACGCAGATGCCCGGTTTATCATAACCCATGGTAACGACAAGGTTGGCCGTCTTCCTCCCAACGCCTTTCAACGTCAGCAGGGTGTCGATGTCGTCAGGGACACTGCCATTGTACTTTGATATCAGCTCTTTGGAGACTTCCTTGATGACGACCGCTTTGTTCCGGTAGAACCCGACCGGATAGATGAGCTGCTCTATCTTCTCTTTAGGGAGGGTGACCATCTCCTCAGGTGTCGATGCCTCGTCGAACAACCTCCTTTGCGCCTCCCTTGTCGTTGCATCCTTGGTCCTTAGTGAAAGGAGACAGGAGATGAGGACAAGATAGGGGTCCTTTCCTTTCTGAACGAGCTCCGAGACCACCGGTTGACGCATATCTCTCACACTTTCCCTTATCAGGGTTAGCGCAAGGACCATCGTCACGACGTCCATGGCCCATGAGCCCTATCATAGGATAAATCGATATTGATTCATATGCAATTGCGATACTGCCTCTCCAGTGGAAATGAAAAAGGTGACCTCCATTTCATAGTACGTCCCTGACCCGTCCATCGTGACCCCTACATCATGTCCGGTACATCGATACGGCCATCATGTCCATCCTTAATGTGCTATAAATGAGAGTAGATATAAATATGAAGAATAAGCAATCCCCTATCACGTGATAACAGGCCGCAGCGGTGTCCGCTGCTAGAGGTCGGCATAATGGGCAATAGAAATCCTTCGGGAGGGTGTGTCGATAAGGGCCCTACAGCCTCTTCAGCCTGTGCCCACGCGCGGAGCAGTGGTCCGAAAGGACGATCTTTCTCAACGGATGATGACCCACACCGTAGACCGTCGTCCTTCACCTCTGGACAGGTTGTCCAGCGCTCATCGTTTTTAGATCACAACAGGGATCGTTCAACTCTATCCCGGGAAGGTTTGGGATGATGGAAAAAGGAGAAGAAGAGGCAGAGAAGGACAAAGGGAACGGTAATCAGAACGGGTCCAGTTCCATATCGGACCGTCTTGCCGAGCTCAGCGGCAACATGGAAGAGATAAACAGGGTCAAGAGGAAGTACCCCATGAAGATAACGAGGTACTACCTTGACCTCATCAAGGGTAAGGACGACCCGATATGGAAGCAGGCGGTCCCCGCCGTAGAGGAGGTCGAGGACGACTTCAACCAAGAGGACCCGCTCCAGGAAGAGGAGCACACGCCAGTGCCGTACCTTGTGCACAAGTATCCTGACAGGGTGCTACTGCTCGTAAGCAGCATGTGCGCCATGTACTGCAGGTTCTGCACCAGGAAGAGAAAGGTGGGCAGGATCCAGCAGATCCCCCTTGAGGACATCTACAAGGCCATAGATTACATCAAGGAGCACAAGGAGGTCAGGGACGTCGTCGTCTCCGGAGGGGACCCCCTGATGAGGGCGGACAACGAGATAGAGGAGATACTAAGGAGGCTCAGGGAGATACCCCATCTCGACATCATCAGGATAGGGACAAGGATGCCCTGCGTGCAGCCCGCGAGGATCACACCACATCTGGTCAATGTACTGAAGAAGTACCATCCGCTCTTCATGAACATCCACTTCAATCACCCGAACGAGATCACGCCGGAGTCCTCGGCAGCCCTGAAGCTCCTGGCCGATGGCGGCATACCTCTGGGGAGCCAGACCGTTCTCCTCCGCGGAGTGAACGATAGTCCGCAGGTGATGATGGAGCTCATGCAGAAGCTCATCAAGAACCGGGTCAAACCCTACTACATCTACCAGTGCGACCTCGTCAAGGGCGTTGACCATTTCAGGACATCCGTTGAGACCGGTATTGAGATAATGAGGAGCATACAGGGTTTCACATCGGGCCTCTGCCTCCCGCACTTCGTCATAGATGGCCCAGGCGGCAAGGTACCGATATCACCTCAGTACATCAAGGACATCACACCCGACCAGATCATAATCACGAACTTCATGAACAACCTCTACTCCTATCCAGGGATAAAGAAGGGCGATGATAGACAGCTGTTCAACAAGCATATCCACAGGATAGGTATAGCATTCAACCTCAAAAAGACCCTTGATAAGAACGACCGGTTCGACAAGTACGCTGAGTTCGATGACCTTGACACCATCAATGCGATAAGGGTCGCTCTGGAGAAAGCAGGCTACGAGGTCGTGCTACTGGAGGCCGATAAGGACTTCATCTACAGCCTCAAGGACTCGAGCATAGATTTCGTCTTCAATATAGCTGAGGGCATCCACGGCGAGTCCAGGGAGTCCCACGTCCCAGCAATTCTGGAGATGTTCAACATACCCTATTCCGGTTCCGGGGTCCTGACACAGGCCATTACCCTCAACAAGAGCAGGAAGAAGGAGATCCTGGACTACTATCATATCAAGACGCCTAGGTGGCAGGTCTTCAAGAACACCAACCAGAAGCTCGATGCGAACCTCCATTTCCCGCTCATGGTGAAGCCGGATGCCGAGGGTTCGAGCGTCGGGATAACCAACGACAGCCTGGTCCATGACATAGCATCCCTCAAGAAGCAGGTGAGCAAGATCCTGAAGGATTACGATCAGCCGGCATTGGTCGAGGAGTTCCTCACGGGAAGGGAGTTCACGGTATCGCTCCTGGGCAATCCTCCGAAGGTCCTACCTATTGTCGAGGTGAACTTCGACCACCTTCCTGCGAACATCCATAAGTTCGATTCATGGGAGGCGAAATGGATATTCGACAACCCCAATTCACCGGTCGACCCCATCATCTGTCCGGCCGACCTTAAGCCAAAGCTCAAGGCACAGATAGAGAAGGTCGCAAAGCTTACCTTCGAAAAGCTTGGCTGCGTAGATATTGCTAGGATCGATATTCGTTTGGACAACGATGGCAACCCCCACGTGCTGGATGTCAATGCATTGCCCGGACTGATGCCGGACCCGAAGATGAACTCGAGGTTCCCAAGGTCCTGCTATGCTGCCGGTATGACCTATGACCAGATCATACAGACCATCCTCAATTCCGCCCTGAAGAGGTACAATCTGCTACTGGACCCGATCAAGGAAAGGACCAAACAGAGGACCGAGGGCAACGGCAAGCCCCACCAGGATGTACCGGTGCATGTCGAGGTCGCCCCTCTGAAGGCAGCCCCTCCGCAGGTCCCTTGAAGATCGAAATACTTCCCATTAAGACGAGGTGTGGGCATTGAAGGTGGGCATACTATACAATTACGTGGATAAGGTCGAGAGGGGCCTTGACCAGGACAAGGTCTCGGACAACGAGATCATGACCACGGTAAAGCTCGTCCAGGAGGCGCTCAGGCCCGAGCACGAGGTGATCCCGGTCCGTGTGAGCAGGAAGCTCCTCCTTGAGCTCGAGAAGGACAGCTTCGATGTGATATTCAACCTATGCGAGGGTTTCCTGGGCAAGGTGCAGGGCGAGGCCTACATCGCAGGTTACCTCGAGCTTCTTGACATACCATATACGGGATCGGACCCGTTCACCTTGTCCATGTGCCTGGACAAGGGAAAGGTCAAGGATGTCCTCAGGGTGAACGGCATCCCGACCCCCAGGTCACAGGTCTTCGAGGACCCCTCTTCGCCCCTTGACCAGACCCTAAACTTCCCGCTCATAGTGAAACCCCTGAGGGAAGATGCGAGCGTCGGCATAGACCAGTCATCCGTCGTAACCGACGAAGGGCGCCTGATGGGCAGGGTCGAGTACATCCTGAGGACCTACAAACAGCCAGCCCTGGTTGAGGAGTACATAGACGGAAGGGAGCTCAATGTCGCGATAATTGGAAATCCGCCCAATGTCGAGGTCCTCCCCATCTCAGAGATACTCTTCGACCTTAAGGAGGGCAAGTTCAGGATAGTGGATTACGGAGCCAAATGGCTCGAAGGGACCGATGAGTTCAAAGGTACCAAGGGGATCTGCCCCGCCGACCTTGACCGGGAGACCGAGGAGCGGGTCAAGGGATTGGCCCTCAAGGCATACAGACTGCTAGGGTGCAGGGACTATGCAAGGGTGGATTTCAGGCTGGGTAAGGACGGTCCGATGGTCCTCGAGGTGAACCCAAATCCCGGTCTCAACAGCGACAGCGGTTTCGCAAGGAGCGCTCTAGCAAAGGGCCTGACATATCAGGACCTGGTGAGGACCATCCTCGACCATGCCATGAGGCGGACGGCGCTGACCCTCAAACAGCCCCAGAGGCCGAGGGAGCATCTGACCGACAAGATCAAGGCCCGTTCCGTGAGGCTCGAGGACATCCCGCTACTTCTGAAATGGTTCAACGATCAGGTGATATCGAAGTTCATGTACTCGCCGGGCACCATCAATTCCGAGGAGTCCCTAATAGAGAGCTTCTTCGTCATGGTCCACAGCGACATCGACCTCATGTTGGAGGACAGATCCACAGGAAAACCCCTTGGGTTCCTGTCCATATACGACCAGGATCCCGTGAACAACAGCGCCGAGATATCGTTCCTCATAGGGGAGAACGAACTGAGGGGCAAGGGTCTTGGAAAGGAGATAGCCAAGCTCAGTATCAACATCTGCTTCGAGGAACTTGGGTTGAACAGAGTGGTGGCCTCAGCGACCGTCGAGAACGTGAGATCGGTCAAAGCGCTCGAGGCCGTCGGTTTCAAGAGGGTCGGACTGCTCCGTGAATACCAGATAGTGGACGGAAAGAAGTACGACGAGCATCTGCTCGAGATGCTGCGTGAGGACTACCTGAAGCTGAAAGGGGCGCAGATACAGGCAGGCCCCCAACAGTGATACGTTCGATCTGACATCTCCCCCATACCTCTGGTTTTTTATGCAGAGATGCGATGAGGATACGGGGGACTCAGATGACCGGACTTTTCGGAGTAGTGAGCGATTGCAATTGTATCTCGGACCTCTACTACGGTGTGGACTACCACAGCCACCTCGGGACCCAGTTCGGCGGGATAGCGTTCATCGATGACATAGGACAGCCCATCAAGAAGATACACGATATCCGCAATTCCCAGTTCAAGTCGAAGTTCTATGAGGGGTCCGAGAAGATAGAGACCAATATGGCCATAGGATGCATCTCGGACTGGGACCCGCAGCCGCTCACGTTCCTGGGGAAATGGGGGCCGTTGACCATCGTATGCAGCGGGCTCGTGACAAACAAGGGCGAGCTCGTGAGGGGAATGATAGCCGAGGGCAGGAACTTCGCCGAGGTCAATCAGGGAGAGGTCAACCAGACCGACCTAATTGCGAACCTCATCAATCTGAAAGGTACGCTCGTCGAAGGGATAGTCCACATGCAGGAGATGATAGAAGGGTCCATTTCCCTCCTGATACTCACCAAGGACGGAATCATTGCGGCGAGGGACAAGCATGGGGTCTCCCCCCTTGCTGTAGGGGTCAAGGAAGGGAGCAGGGCAGTTGCGAGCGAGACCTGCGCATTCGCGAACCTGGGCTATGCCCTTGAGAAGGAACTGGGGCCCGGAGAGATCGTCCTCATCGAACAGAGCGGGGTCAAGGTCCTCCGTGAAGTGACGGACGACCTCCATATCTGCTCGTTCCTATGGATATATACCGGCTTTCCCGGTTCGACCTACGAGGGGATCAATGTCGAGCGGGTCAGGGAGAGGTCAGGGGCGTTGCTTGCCATGAGGGACAAGGTCCAGGCGGACCTTGCATCGGGCGTCCCAGATTCAGGGACCTCCCATGCTATAGGATATGCCATGGAGTCCGGTCTCCCGTTCAGACGGGTCCTGCTCAAGTACACACCGGGCTATGGCAGGAGCTATACACCACCTACCCAGGAGCTGCGGGACAAGATCGCTCTGATGAAGCTCATACCCAACGGGTCCGTGATAAAGGGGAAGAGGATAATCCTCTGCGAGGATTCCATAGTCAGGGGAACGCAGCTCAAGAACTTCACCGTCCACAAGCTAAGGGAAGGAGGGGCGGAGGAGGTCCACATCAGACCTGCCTGCCCCCCGCTTATGTTCCCCTGCATCTATATGCTCTCGACAAGGAGCGCCAGGGAGCTCGTTGCTAGACGGGCCATTGCTGCCCTGGAGCACGGTGAACCCAAGGACATCTCGAAGTACCTAGACCCCGATTCCGACGAGTATGCCGCCATGGTGGAATGGGTCAGGAACGACCTGGACCTTGACAGCCTGATGTATCAGAGGCTCGACGACATGGTCGAGGCCATAGGCCTGCCAGAAGGGAAGCTGTGCACCTACTGCTGGACAGGCAAGAGGGTCGAGGACAGCTAGCCGAAATCACTGCACGTCGGTTGCCCTGGTAAGGTCCGTAACGTTCGACCTTGTGAAGAACCCGTCGAAGCCGCCGTAGCGGTGGATGTATTCGTTCACAAGGAACGTGCTCCTCATCCCCCTTGTGAAGGTCTGCTTCAGGCCCTCTTCGGGCGAACCCACTAGCTCTATGAGGAATCCCAGGCCCTCCTGGACGAGCGTCTGATAGGTGTCCTCTATGTTCTCAGTGTGGAAGGCGAGATGGTGGACCCTGCTCCCGTAGTTGTGGACGTACTTCTCTGTCGGACCCGAGGTCTCGGGGGATGTGAAGGGTGCTATTCCCGCTGTGAAGACCTGAGCGTAGGTCTCATCCGAAAGCCTTGCTACGTTCGTGATGGAGTTCATGGTCCTTACATAGATGGCGAAATCGAAATGGTAGTTGGTGAGCTCCATGAACTCCAGGATGGCAAGGTCCCTGCTTCTGGAGACGAGCCTGGTCGCGGCATGGTCAAGGTGTTTTATGTTCTTCAGATGGGGGGCATCCCTCTTCCTGATACCGATATCGAGGTCGGTATCGCAGTCGTCCTGGTAGGTCCCCCGCTGCCCCGTCCATTGTATGAGGCCTATCGAATTCCCGGTGTAGGGTGATGGTTCGGTCTGGATGAATGAGCAGTTGTCCTTGTCAATGGGGCCCTCGGTCAGGAATCTTACCCCCCTCTCCCTCTGGACCGACACATATCTCTCTATGTCCGGCGTCTCGAAGACGAAGGTCTCGAGCCTTGTGTTGGGAAGGGAGGCCGTCTTTGGGGCAATGTTGCGTTCCCTGAAAGGGTTATCCTTCGCCTTTCTGTGCCTTACGATGATGTCCGCGCTCCCCTGGGCCTTCAGGATACAGTCCATGGAGGAAACGCCCTCGAATGAGGAATGGATGTCCATACCCGTATAGTCCAGGAGGTCCTTGATAGCGGGAATGAAATTGTCCTGCTCCGTGTTTATGATGATGGCCTGGAGCCCCTTCACCAAACCTTGAAGGCCGAAGGCCTTCCTGTTCTCCATCACCGCGGGTATGGCGCTCTTTAAGACCTCATCGCTGTTGGTGAACTCTCCCTTCGCGGTCCCGTCGCTCCTCAGGGCTTCAAGCGATCTCAGATGCTCCTTCATGAAGGCGGGATGGTCTTTTGGTCCCATGTTGATGGCCCCTTTCCAGCCGGATGATGGGTTGTTGGATTAATACATTTTGGAAGGGCGCCCATTCATAGGACCAGGAAGAGGACCAGGAATGCGAAGAATAGGACCTGGACAAGGAAGAAATGTTCCAGCAACGCCCCCCTCCTACCTCCGGCATCGACCTTGGCCCAGCTGTAAGCGAGCGATATCATGAAGGCTATGACGCCCCATGCGATGTAGTTCTGGAGAGGCACCGCCACGTTGTCCCAGGTCCAGTAATCGAGCTCTATGGCGACAGGCTCCATGACAAGGTCGAAGACCACGGCCAGTACCCCACTTAAGAGCGCCATGGGCAGAGGTCTCTTCGTGACCCTGCCGGCAAGGAGGATGGCGCCGAGCATCACAAGGACCCAGTTGAGGCCAATCACCGGAGGGACGCCCAGGATGTGGACCCCGAGCGTTCCTCCGTACTCGTAACGGCCGAAGATGAGACCGGTCCTTACCCCTAAGACCTCTATCATGAACGTGGCGATGAGGATCGGAAGGGCCCAGATGAAGAGCTTCCAGTTCCGGTGGAGGGCCTGGGGCAGAAGAACGATGATGGCCATGAAGAGCAGGAAGTAAGGCGTCATCGTTAGCAGAAGGTCCCTTGTCGGCTCAAGAAGATGGCAGATGACTCCCACTGCGAAGAGGATGTATATGAAGGCCGGTGCGGCAGGGGTCAGGTGTTTGAATATGGCTTTGCTTCGGTCCCCCGTATTTCATTCCTCCATAGGCCCTCATCTTAACGGAGCATCATCCCGGAAGCCTCAATCTCTTCCCCATGACGTTAATGACTATCCTGGGGATGGAGGGTTTGACCTTCCTTCTGTAAACGACCATAGGGTCGCTCTCTATCTTCCTTGCGGTCCAGTTGTACATGTCCGATGCGTTCATTATAGGGATGAGGTGGTCCCTGTCCAACGCGCCGAATCCCTTCTCGCCCTCATGTTGGAAGCGACGGTACCTCTCAACCTGTTGGTGGACCAATCCTTTGAAGGCCCCCTTCCTGGACCTGACATGGTCGTAAGTAAGGTCCTTTAGGCCGTTCGTCTCCAGGTCCTCCGTAGGGATGTACCTCCGCCCGAGTGCGTTGTCCTCGTCTATGTCCCTGATGAAATTGATGAGCTGCATCGCCTTTCCCAGTGCCCTGGCATTGTCCTGGAACCTGTCGTTGACGCCCATGATCCTGGCCATCATGAGGCCAATCACTTCCGCCGAACCGTATATGTAATCGTCAAGTTCCCTCATCGTATCGTAGGTATGCTTGGTCAGGTCGAGCTCCATAGAGCGCAGGAAGGCCTGTACCCACTCCTTTTCGAAACGCTTCCTGGCCGCCAGGTCGCAGAACGAGTCAAGGACAACATCCCCGGTCCTCTCGCCCTTGCATACCTTCTTGAAATCGTCCATGAACTTTCCGAGCTTCAGCGGGTCCTGAGGAACCTCATCCACAAGGTTATCGGCCTCTCTCACGAAGCTGTAGAGGACGAAAACGTCCTCCCTCACATCCTTGGGGAAGAACAGCGAGTTGTAGAAGTAGGTCTTGGACCCTTTCTTGAATATGCGGTATATCCTTCCTTCCGGCATCTCAGCTCACTACGTCCTTTGCAAGTATCTGGGAACCGATGATCACCATGGGTACCCCTATGCCGGGATGTGTATATTGCCCCGAATAATATAGGTCCTTGACCTTCCTGCTCCTCTGGGCGGGGCGGAACACAGCTGTCTGCCTGAGGGTATGGGCAAGTCCGAGCGCAGTACCCTTGTATGCGTTGTAGTACGAGGAGAAATCCCTGTGGGAGAAGAGCCGCTTCACGACAAGGTTATCCCTTATCTTTTCTCCCGTAAGGCCCTCCATGTGGGACATGACCCATTCGAAATAGTGTTCCCTAACCTCGTCCGTGTCCTTCAGACCCGCCGCAACGGGGATGAGTATGAAGACGTTCTCGCTGCCTTTGGGAGCTACGGTAGGATCGGTCTTCGACGGGCAGCAGATGTAGTAGGACGGGTTGTCCGGCCATGACGGCTTTTTGAATATGGTCTGGAAGTGGGGGTCCCAGTCCCCGCTGAGATAGAGATTGTGATGGAGGAGGTTCTCTATCCTCTTGTTGAATCCCAGGTACATCAGTATGGCGGAGGGGGCTATGGCCCTCTTGGACCAGTACTTCTCCGGATATGAACGGTACTGTTTCTCCAGGAGCTCGGTCTCCGTATGCGGGTAATCGGAGTTGGCTATGACCTTCTTGGCAGGGATATGGCCCTTTTCGGTCGTGATCCCTTTTACCCGCCCGTCCTCCACGTCTATCTTCTTGACCTCCTCATTGAACCTGAACTTCACTCCCTGCTCGATGCAGAGCCTGTGGAACGCCCTTGCAAGCGCCCCCATGCCCCCTATTGGGTAGAAGACCCCGAGGTTGAAATCGACGTGGGACATGAGGGCATACATGGCGGGGCTGTCGTAGGGTGTGCCCCCGAGGAAGACTATCGTGTATTCCAGTACCTTCCGGAGGTCGGGGTTCGATATGAAGCGTTTCGCGTAGCCGTCCAAGCTCTCGAAGATATGGAGCTTGGTCCCCTCGAAGACCAGCTTCTTGTTGAGGAAGTCGAACATGGACCTGTAGTCCCTGTAGATGAACTGCCCCATGGCGATATCGTACTGGTAGGAGGCCGACCGGAGGTATTCCTCGAGCTTCTTCCCCCCCCCCTCCTCCATGGTGTCGAAGAGCCTTTTGTTCTTTTCCAGGTCTGCGCTGATATCGACCTTGTCCCTTCCCTGGAAGAAGACGCGGTAGTTGGGGTCGAGCCTCTTCAATTTGTAGTAATCCGTGACCTTCCTTCCGAACTCGGCGAAGAACCTCTCGAACACATCGGGCATGAGATACCAGGAGGGGCCCATGTCATAGACGAACCCCTTCTCCTCCCAGACTATAGCCCTACCCCCGGGTTGGTCGTTCTTCTCTATTATCGTGACATCATATCCTTTCTTCGCTAGGAGGGCCGCAGTGCTCATCCCCCCGAACCCGCAACCAATGACAACTGTCTTATCTCCCGTCATGTCCATCGATGAGCAGATAAAATCCCTCATTAATCTCTTTTGTCATCGGCGTCCTTGGTCAATTCATGCTTACTGCAGCAACCGAATCGGAGGTAAGGATTTATATCGTTTCCATACCAAAGCGGAAGTTTCTATTACATGAGCTATAGGGTCTTTTCTTGGGTCATCAACCTCTTCGCTAGCAGATAGACCATTAAGAACGAGGTCAAAAGCGAAAGGTTGTAGAAGAAGTCTTCAAGAGGTATGTGGAAGAACCTTCCGTTCCAGAGGCCGTCCCCTCCCCATATCGCATCGGGGCTGTACTGGACCACAGGGAGCGAGGTCAGGACCATGTTCATGGCTACGAACATCCCCATGGTGACCACGACGAACGCCCAGAAGACCCTTGATGAGAGCATGGAATGTGCCAAAAACGGTGCCGCAATGGAAACCAAAGCGCAGGAAAGCATGGCCAGCAGGGTGTACCCCTGGTCTCTGAAGATGAATGCCGCGATCAGGAACAATACTCCGGAAACGATATAGGGCCATCGGGCAAAGGGGACCTTCCTGTCCTTGAGGTAGAATGCGAGCACTTCGTAGGTGAACATGCAGGAGTACGGTACGACGATGAAGAAGAGAAGTTCCTCTACGGGAAGGCCTAATAGTCCTATCCCGAGCGTGTATTCGGGGTTGAAGCTCCAGTCCCCTCTTTTGGTCACGATTATGTCCCATATTATGAACACAACACTGACCGTTAGATATCCCGGAACGAGAAAAGGCCATTTCCTCCAGAACCTCACCTTTCTTTCGAATGAGAGAAGGAACGGGAACAGTATGACAAGTATGTCCGCTGCCAGATAGACGAAGTTCGATATCATCCCTTGTACCCCACCCTCTTAATGTAGCCTTCCATATCGAACTTCCTCTCAAGGCCTTTATCGTTCATGTACCTCACCGACCCGAACACAGCTCTCTCTCCCCAGGGCCTGTCATGCTTCCCGAAGCACCAAGCGATCCCGGCATAGGAGTTGGGGTCCCTGCCGTCAAGCTCATATTTGTTGTTCAGATGAAGCGCCCTCGAGAACGCTTCCCTCGGGTCCTGCGTCCATTCAAGTATCTTCTTTCCCCAGTACATCCTCATGTACCCATGCATCTTCCCTGAACTGACCATCTCATGCTGGGCGGCGTTCCAGTAAGGGTCATGGGTCTCCCCATGCTCCAGTTCCTCCAAGCTGTAAACACGCTCCCTTCTGTCCGTAGAATGCTTCATCAAAGTGTTACTTGCCCATGTTGGAAGGCACGTGAAAGAATCGTGATCATTGCGGTAATGGACGAAATTGAGGGATAGCTCACGTCTGACAAAGAGCTCCTCAACGAAAGCATCGGTCCCGCCGGATGGTCTGGATATCGCCCTGAGGGCAATATAGAGGGGCGATATGTGCCCGAAGTGAAGGTATGGCGACAGGTCGGACTGCATCCTGAGAGAGGGATCGTTCTTTTGTTCAGAATAATACTCAGAGGCCCTCTCAAGGAAAATGTCCAGCAGCTCGTTCGCCTGACCTGGGCCTCCTGAAAGGTCCTTTACAGGTGGGACCGAGCGGTCGACCTTCATATCCTTCAGCAGTCCTGTCAGTCCCGCGGCATCTTCCCCTTCGATATCAAGGTCCAAAGACCCCCTGGTGGGCCATACGGTCTCGGGGACCACCATGAAACGTTCCATCAGCTTGTGGAGCCTGGGCCTCAGGACAGCTGCAGAATATGCCTCTTTCACGTAAGCGGTCTGGACCGGGACGATCGCATCCGTTTCCACCTGGACGACCTGGCATGGCGCTCTCTCAGCGAGCTGCGCCCTCCACTCCCTCTGATGCCTGAGATATCCCATATCGCAAACGACGATAGCAGCATCCTTGGACAGGGATAGTGCGCCCTCTGCAGGTTCGCACTTCCGGATTACGAACCTTATCCCCATGTGTTCAAGGTCGTGCGAGACCTCCTTGAGCCCCTCGAGCATGAAAGCATAGTGCCTCAGGTTCGCCTCAGGATATCCATCGGTCAGGCCGAAGTACACGACAAGGGGCAGGTCAAGGGATTGCGACAGATAGGAGGCATGCAGCAGTGCATGGTTGTAATGCGTCCTCTGGGAGGCCTGCATCCAGTAAAGGACGTACTTCCCGTCCCTGATGGGACGCGGGTCAAGGAACCTCAGGCGCTCCCCCTCCACCACTATGCGATGCCCCCTGAAAGCTTCATTTCCAGAGGTCCCTCCCTCTGTTGGGTTCGTAACCTCTGAGGAGCTCGACCGGGTAGGGTTCGAAGAAATACTGGTCCTTTAGATATTCCACATCGAACCTTACAACGAGCGCCTTCAGGGTCTCCCTCACGGCAGCGAGCGGTATCCGGTCCTCCCTGTAGAGCTCGAGCATATCCAAGAAATGCCCCTTCTCCTCCCTGGACATGTTCTCTGAGACATAACCGAAACCGTGCATAAGGGTGTTGATGATAGCGGTGTACCTCTGCCCTTTCTTGAAGGCCGATGAGAGTCGTTCTCCATATTCCTTGAAAGCCTCTTCCACACCCATCTGTTTCTGGTTCGATACTATCCTGCCCAAGGCCCGCATTTCCGACTGGGATTGGGACATGAGGAGGAGCTTATGCCTTGTATGGAAATCTATGAGGTCCCGGGCCATCCCGCCCTTTCGAGCCTCCCTGAACCTGGCGATACAGTAGAGCTTCGTAAGGAAATGGTCCCTTATCCTTGCATCCTGCAGCCTCCCTTCGTCCTCCAAGGCGAGATGTGAGAACCTCTTAAGGACCTCCCCGCCGAGGAACCCGTCCCCCATGTATTTGACGGGTACCTTCTCCGGTCCCGGATAGATCTTGACATCCCCCATACCGCACGTCGGTGACTTGGCCTTGAGTATTATGCCATCGACCCCCCCGATCCTATCAAGGAGTTCGGAAATGTATCTCTCCATTGAAGAGGTGCAATCCAACCCTGTCGCAGGCTGGACCAGATGCCTGATGCCGTCCATCTCGACTATCCGCACAGGCCTCCTGGGCACTCCAAGCCCTATCTCCTTCTCGGGGCAGTCATGGATGATGTCACAGACCTCTTTGAGGTCCCTCACTATATCGCATTTTATCATGGCCCCGTCGAACCTGCAGTGGTCGAACTCGAGACATCTACTGCAGTAAACGGTGGGTCGTGGATGGTTCAGCGATCATACCCCCATACCATATGGGACCAACGGACTAATAAACGGTATCCCCTATCTCCCCTGAACATCAACCGAGAACGACCTGTAAGCGATGGAGATATGAGACAATGGACCCGCCCGAGACATGGAGAGCCGCAGTATGCTTCGATGCACCGTCCACGGCATCCAAGCTCAGGGAGGCCATGGACGCCCTTGGGTGGGATTACGAACGGGACAGGGGCATGCACCATTTCTCAAGGCTCTACATCGTGATATCGATGCCAACGAACTCTTACACCTTCAGATTCAATGTCAAGCGCCCCATAAAGGTCCAGATAGATGTCTACGAGGAGAGGCCGAACCATTCCGCGGAGCTAAGGTTCGTCGAGGTCAAGGGGCTCGATAGGAAGAGCGCCCCCAAGGTCAGGGAGCTCCTCAATGAGTTCGCTGCAATGCTCCCGAGAAGGCCCTACGAATTCTTCTGGCAGGAGAGGTTCAGGGCAGGCCTCCTCAACAGGCACCACCTTACGGCAAGGCGGGAGTGGTCCCGCTGGGGGCTATGAACCCCATCCGATAAGCGCTCACATACCGTCCAGGCCATCCATCTCGGGCATCTGGAGCTGTTTCATCAGCTTCTTCCTCATCCTCCTGTTGGAGGTGAAGCCCTTGACGGCCTTCTGGGACATGTTGTAATATTTCAGGAGCGAGCGCACATCCTTCTGGTCCACCCCGGCACCAAGGGCTATCCTCCTGATGCGGGATGCCTTGATCTCCTTGGGGTTCTCGAGCTCGTACTTCGTCATCGATGAGAGTATGACCTTGAAGGACCTCAGCCTCTTCTGGGTCTCCCCCTTGTCCTGGAGCTCGAACCCGCCCTTCATACCGGCGAACCCCTGTGGCAGCAGGCCCATGAGCTTGTCAAGGGGCCCCATCTTGGAGAGCATCTCCAGCTGCTCCCTCATCTCTATGAGCGTGAACTTGCCCGACATCATCTTCCTTGCGACATCGTCCATGTTGTCCTTGTCCATGGACTCCTGGGCCTTTTCCAGTAGGGTCTGGAGGTCGCCCATGCCCAGCATCCTGGAGATGAAACGGGGCGGTTCGAACTTCTCGAGGTCCTCAATGTGCTCACCTACCCCTATGAATGTCACTGGGGCCTTGGTGATGGAAACGGCAGAGAGTGCCCCGCCTCCTTTGGCGGTCCCGTCGAGCTTGGTGATTATGACACCCGTTATGTTGACGGCATCATGGAACGCCTGGGCCTGCGGTCCGGCCTGCTGGCCCACTGAAGCATCGAGGACAAGGAACCTCTCGTCGGCACCACAGGCGTCGTTTATCTGGCGCATCTCCTCTATCAGGTCATCCTCCAGCGAATGCCTGCCAGATGTATCGACTATGACTATATCGAAATCCCTGTACTGCTCCATCCCCTTCTTCACGACGGCGACGCCGTTCGTTGCCTTGGGAAAACCGTAGACGGGGACGTTCAATCTCTCTGCCAGCTGTTTCAACTGATCGAAAGCGGCCGGTCTGTGGACATCCCCTGCGATGAGGCCTACCTTGAGCCCCCTCTTCTGGAAGTACTTCGCCAGCTTGGCGCAGGTGGTCGTCTTGCCCTGTCCGTAGAGACCGACCATCATTATGACGTGCTTCTTGAGCGATATGTCCTTGCCCTCGCCCAGTATCCTCACGAGCTCCTCGTAGATTATCCTTATCACATGTTCCCTGGAGCTCATCCCGGGGGGAGGTTTCTCCTCGAGAGCCCTCCTCTCCACCTCTTTGGTGATCTGGAGGACCAGCTTGACATTGACGTCAGCCTGAAGGAGGGCCCTCTGGATGTCCTTGACGACATCCTTGATGACATCCTTGTCTATGTTCGATGCGTTCGCTATCTTCTTGAGTGTGCCTCTCAGGGATGTTGCCAGCGAATCGAGCACCAAACAGGGTCCACCGGAACCCCTTAAGACCAGTACCGGATAAAAAGTTATTGGGGTTGGAAAAGGTCTTTGAGATATAGGATGGGCTCCCGTCCACCAGATATGATATTCAGCTGAAAAAGGTAAGATATCGCATGGGATCGGTATTAGGCCGTTCGAACATAATACAAAATATGCACTCTATCTCAAACTAGAATACTGCTAAACATTGCAAAATAGAAATATTAAATAAGAAGAATGTAATAATTGTTTATGGATAGGATATGGTCGACCCTGTACCAGGAAGGGTTCGAGAGGGCATTCCAGGAGATGAAGCTCGATTACCATAGGGCCCCATTGATATATCTGACCAAGGAGGACGTCGTTGCGGGTCTGTACATGAGGATGCGTGCCCTCAACAAGGCCCGGGAGGTGAAAACTGGTCGTTACACCATGGCTAGGGACGGAAGGTGGAGGGCGAAGAAGGGGGAGGTCCGGCAGGTCCAGATGTCCCCCCTCCATGTGATGGTCGGTAAGGAAATGGAGGACAGGCCAAGGGCCGACCTATGCTTCATGGACCTGTCGACCATGCAGGTATCCGTCACCGCACGCTATTCGAGGAAGAGACCTACCTCCCTTGCGGGCTGGAGGTTCGAAACAGGGCTCGGGATATCCGTTGTCATGAACACCTCCGTCCAGTACGCAAAGAGGGTCAACACCCGGACGGGAAGGGCATCAAAGACCGAGGGATTGAAGGAGCTCGAGAAGGAGATAACACGGGTGATATCGGACCTGATGGGGTTCGAAAGGTCCATCCTGCTGTTCATGGACCATAACAGCCTGTTCACCAAGAACGAGCTCGAGGCATCGTTCTCGAAGAGATTGGACCCCTATACGATGAGGATGTACTACCTGACCCCGAGGTCGGGTTTTCACATCACCGGTAGGCGGAAGGGCTCCTCGGATCAAGATGACCAGTGATCTGGGGATATCCCCCAGATGACCCCGGGATATGGGCAAGAACAGGGCGTCTGGCCAATACCTTTTTAATGGAAAAGGACAGATATGGTCATAGGGGGAAAAGAAAGGTCCCCAGGGGATAGAGGTTTGGCCGTCGTTCGAAGAGGGTCCGACAAGGAAGGGCTCTACGATACCTCCAAATGCAACGTCAAGTTCAGGAGGCCGAGGATACTCCAGAGCCGCTCCCTTACCTTCGACCATAGACGGAAGCTCGGGTTCGATGCCAACAGGAAGATCAGGGCCAGGTTGAACGGTGTCATCTTCAGAAGGGAAGCGGCCGTCGGGTTCAGGAACGTGGGCATATCCAATCTAGAGGACGTGATGGACAGGACGGACTGGCCCAATGTGGGTCAGGCATCGCCTCCGGACACTTTGAAGGTAGAGAGGCGGGACGGTTGGGCAAAGACATGGGGAAGGGACAAGGGATACAAGGACAAATGGGGATCGCAACCATCGAGGAGACCGGAAGGGCCCAAAGAGGAGGTGGCCGATGGGGAAGAGGACCAGGAGGTCTTCAGGGTCTCGACAGGTAAAAGGACGGATAGGTCGGAGGGGGCCACGATCCAGCTGGAACCGGTCTCTCCCGTGACAAGGACCGACCCCGTTATGAGGAAGAAGGCCCTTGCGTTCAACGAATATGCCCTGCAGCTCATGGAATCCGGGGAGTACGTCAGGGCCCAATCATATTTCCAGAAGGCCATAGAGCTCGATCCTGAGGAACAGGTCTACGTTACGAATCTGGAAAGATGCCAGAAGTGGATGGATTATTACAAGAGAGGGGGAAGAAGGGTATGATAACGTGGCTTTTCATCGTATATGCCGTGATAGGGGCGTTGAGCCTTGTCGTGCTCGTGGTCATGATGGTGCTCGGAGGGCTGGACATGGACATTGGCGGGGTGGACCTGGACATGGACGGCACCCCAGATGTTGACCTTGACATAGGCGGGGGTCATGGAGATATCGGACCGCTATCCATCCCGGTCATTCTGTCGTTCACATCGGGTTTCGGAGGTATGGGGGCGATATTGACGTACCTCGAGGTCTCACCTTTCCTCACCCCTATCCTCGCAGCGGTCGGAGCGCTCCTGATGTCAGTCGTGCTCTTCTTCGTCATGCAGGCGTTCATGAAGCAGTTCACTTCAGATTCGACAGTGAGCTTCAGCAAGATGATGGGCAAGCGTGGCTCTGTGACCGTCCCGATCCATCCGGGGAGGGAAGGACAGATAGCCGTGTTCACAGAACAGAGGGGGCGGACACTGATACCAGCCGTTGCCGACACCTTCATAGACAACAATTCCTCCGTCAGCATCGTGAAGGACATGGGGGATGCCGTCAAGGTGATCCCAAGAGGTCAGGCTAGAAAGGGACCAAGTGGGTTAAGGACCAGTGTTAAGGAGACCAGGGTCAAGGGAAGGGATAAAGATAAAGGAGCAAGGTTAAAGAGATAGAGGTGAGAAGATGGAAATTACGGGGATCGGAATAATATTGGCTGTGGTGTTGGGGGGGATATTCCTATTGGGTCTTATCCTCCTGATAATCTATGCGAACAGGTACCAGAAGGTGCCACCGAACAAGGCAATGGTCGTTTTCGGCAGGAAGACCAAGAAGGGGACCAGGGGTTATCTGGTGGTATCCGGAGGCGGCAGGTTCATCTGGCCAGTGTTCCAGGGATTCGAGTTCCTGCCCCTGGATGTGAGGACCCTCGAGATAACCGTGACCGACATTGTCACGGAAGTGAAGACCTCCGGCGCCAAGATCAACATCAAGGCAGTAGCGCAGGTGAAGATAGCCTCGGACGAAGCCTCTCTCTTCACCGCCGCGGAACAGCTGCTCCACAAGGCTGACAAGGAGATAAACGACATCGCCCAGAAGACCCTAGAAGGCCATGTCAGGGGCATCTGCGCCACGATGACGATAGAGTCCATCAACTCGGACAGGGATGCAGTTGCCTCTCATGTCCAGTCGCAGGCCGCAAAGGACCTGAGGAACATAGGCCTTGAGATACGGTCCTTCGTCATCAAGGAGATAGAGGACCAGTACGGCTACGTGGACGCCCTCGGCAGGAAGAGGACCGCTGAGGTCAAGAGGGACGCAAGGATAGGCGAGGCCATAGCCAACAAGGAGGCGACCATAAAGGAAGCAGAGTCCGCCAGGGAGGCGGAGAGGGCGAACGCCGGTGCCGAGGCCCAGGTCGCACTGTTCCACAAGGAGAGGGACATCACCAAGCAGAACGCCGAAGCGGAGGTCGAGATAGCCAAGGCCAACAGATCGATCGCTTTCGAGCTCCAGGACAAGAAAAGGAGACAAGAGGTCGTCAAGGAGCAGGTCCAGATAGAGATAGAGGAGAAGAAGAAGAAGATAGAGCTCCAGGAGAAGGAGATAGACCGCAAGCGTAAGGAGCAGGAGGCGCTGCAGGTCGTTCCGGCCAAAGCCAATGCTGAGGCGAAGATCGCAGAGGCGGACGGTGAGAAGGGCCGCATTGAGAGGATAGCAGAGGCCGAGAAGTCAAGGACCATCAGACAGGCCGAGGCCATCCAGGCGGAGCTCAAGCTTACCGCCGATGGTGAGATGGAGAAGCTCCAGATGCTCGCTCAGGGTAATGCTGAGAGGATACGGAAGGAGGGGACCGCGGAGGCCGATATAATAAAATTGAAGGGACAGGCCGAGGCCTCTGCCATTCTGGCAAAGGGTCTTGCCGAGGCCGAGGCCATGGAGAAGAAGGCCCTTGCCTGGAGGAAGTACGGCGACGCGGCCATAACCCAGATGATAGTTGACCAGCTGCCACACATAGTGAAGGCCGCCGCATCATCCGTCGAGGGTGTGGAGAAGATGATAGTCCTCGGGGACCAGGGTCACAATGGCATAGTCTCCAGGACCGTGGACATAGCTGCCCAGATGCCGGCATTGGTCGAATCCCTGACGGGGGTCGATGTGACCAAGCTTATAAAGGGGATAACGAGTAGCAAGGTCCGAGTGGTCGAAGAGGGCAAAGAGGAGTGATCCGTCGATAGTTGGGGCGGGGGAGGTCTCCCGCCCCTTTTTTTTCTGGAGCGGAACAAGATGGACCTGTCTGACCTGGAGGGGCTCGACAAGGCTATCGCATTGATGATTGTCGACCCTGGGACGGTGACGGTCCATAGTGTCATCAGGGAGGCTCGCGCCCTAAGGACCGAAGCACGGTCCGAGAACGATGGGAGGAAGGCCGCTCTCCTTGATGACCTTTACAAGGATGCCCTATCCCTCCATGATTCCGTCGTGACCCTGGAATCGGACCCGGAGATAGTCAAGAGGAACATGCTGGCCCGCATGATAACCGCCGTCTTCCCGGTCATAAACGGCATAGAGGGGTTCAGGAACTTCCCGCAGAAATCGCTGTGGGAGCTCTTCATGAGCGGTCTCGCCATAGCTGCGGAGATATCGACCGGGACCCAGTACCTGGAGGCTGCCAACCTAGGTGCGACCGCCCACTTCGAGCGGGACCTGGTCAAGCTGGAAGGGCGCATCATCGAGCTGGCTGTGGAGGAAGGTTTCGATGCCTCCAGTGTGAGCGGGCCCATAGAGGGATATTTCGATTCCTTGAGGAAGGCAGATATCCAATCCTCGCAAAAGCCTCTGGTCCCCTTCCTCTTCTGGCTCCTTATATGCATCGTTTCATACAAGAGGGTCAAGGCGGAACTGTCTAGGAGAGCTGCAACCGTTCCATAAAAAGATTTTAAAGGGTGCAGCATCATCGCGGCCCAGAGAAAGGCAAGGTGATAACGATGGACCCCGCACTGAAAGGGCTAAGGCCCGAGCTGTTATGGAAGCATTTCGATGAGATAAGAAAGGTACCACGGTGCTCCAAGAACGAGAAGATGGCCGTTGAGTACGTGATGTCCGTGGCAAAGAGGCTGAAACTGGAATACAAACTGGACAAGGCAGGGAACATCGTCGTTCGGAAGCCCGCAAGCAAGGGAAAGGAGAAGGCACCTATCGTGGTCCTCCAGGGCCACCTTGACATGGTCTGCGAGAAGAACAAGGAGACCAAGTTCGATTTCACGAAGGATGCCATCCAGCTAAGGAAGGAAGGGAACTACCTCTATGCGAGGGGAACGACCCTTGGGGCCGATAACGGCATAGGGGTCGCTTGCGCTCTGGCTGTCCTTGAGGATAAGGCCCTGGTCCACGGCCCCATAGAGGCCATCTTCACCATCGATGAGGAGACTGGGCTGACAGGAGCCTTCGCCCTGGGCAAGGACATGCTCAAGGGCAGGTACCTGCTGAACCTCGACTCCGAAGAGGATGGGGCCATTTACGTCGGCTGCGCCGGCGGAGGAGAGACAGAGATACACATGGACATCGCCCGCACAAAGGCCGAGGGAAAGGCCTACAAGCTCGTTCTTTCCGGTCTGAAGGGGGGGCATTCAGGTGTGGATATCCTTCTGGGAAGGGCCAATGCCCTCAAGATGCTTGGAAGGATGCTCTACAAGGGGCATCAGGCAGGCAATTTCCATCTGGCCGAGATCATAGGCGGGGATAAGCACAATGCCATCCCCAGGGAAGCCGAGGCGGTCATCGTGCTCGAGAAGGCCGACAGGAAGCTCATGAAGGCCCTGGAGGACGAGTTCAAGGCCATAATGTTCGAGTTCAGGTCCATCGAACCGACGATGAAATATACCGCCATGGCGGTCGATCTGCCCAAGAAGATGATGAAGGGCAAGGACACGAGGTGCATAATAGAGCTCATCATGGCCCTGCCCCACGGGGTGTACAGGATGAGCCCCGACATCAAGGACCTGGTGGAGACATCGACCAATCTCTCGAAGATAAGGACCGAGAACGAGTTCTATGCCCAGCTAGCTAGCAGGTCATCGTCAAAGACACAGCTTGAGGCCTTGAGGGACCATATAGAGGCCATAGCATCCCTGTCGGGCGCCGATGCTGTGAGGAACGATGCATATCCCGGATGGCTTCCCAACCTCAACTCGAAGACGCTTGCGGTCCTCAAGGAGTGCGCTCATGAGGTCTGGGGGAAGGAGGCCGAGATAAAAGCTATCCACGCGGGGCTTGAGACCGGTATAATCGGAGAGAAGTACCCCGGCATGGACATGGCATCCATAGGTCCTCAGATAGAGAACCCGCATTCGCCCGACGAGAGGGTGAAGGTGGATACGGTCGAGGGATTCTACAAGATGGTCTCCCTGGCATTGAAGAAGCTATGCTGAGCCCGAGAAACATAGGTCCCAGCAAACTATATTGATGAACCATAGCCTTCGGTATATGTGGCCCATAAGATATCGGATAGACCGGTCCATTCACGTGATGTCCTTGACCATTGGGCATCCATGCAGCTTCCGGATTGGAGAGCGGAATGGAAGGTGACAGCCCCCAGGGTATGCCTTGCGAAGTTGGTGAGAGGTCGCGATATCGAAGAGGTGAACTCGTATCTCCACCGGGCGGTCCCCATCACCGGGGCGGGAACCGATTGGCTCCTTCACAAGGGGGACCACGATTTCTCCATGGTCCCGCTGACCGTTATTCTGTACCTGTTCGGTGCGAATGATGACGTCCTCTATCCGGAAACCAGGGTCCACCTCCTCAAGAAGCTCCTCATCCTCTCAGGACCAAGGGGGAGCCTCAAGGCCCCCAGGTCCTTCGGGTTCAAGACGGAGACAGAGAACCATATCCTGATGATGGAGGGCTGCAGGTATCTGAAGGACAAATGGTCTATCATCCATGATGGCAAAGAGCGTTCCCCTGGTTTCGAAGCCCTTGAGCGGTATTTGACGGGATATCTTTTAGAGAAGGCATTTAATGGGCTCAGGGAGTTCAATTCCCAGCCATACATAGGATACACACTGACAGCTCTCCTTATGCTCGCATCCTTCGGCGGGACCGAGGTGTCAAAGGCCTCTAGGGAGCTCCTTGACAAATTGAACCTCCTCTATGCCTACGGCAGCCTCAACTTCAGGAGGTACCCCCCCTTCCACAGGAGGAGGGACCATGCCGGTGAGGGGTGGTTGGACATGGACTATCATACGGCAATGATGAAGGTCTGGGGGCACAGGGCAGGGATGGGGATGAAGGACCCCCTCGTAAGGGCAGGTCATGAACATGCTCTAATGGCCTCCATTCTCCCCTATGACCTTACACCAGAGGTCATAGAGGTCTTGACCGGTAAGTACAGAGAGGCCTTGATATCGATAGGACATGGTAGGGGGAGCTCCCCTGAGATATATTCCCGGGGTCCAGGACACCTCATAAGCGCCGGCGGGGCCAGGTGCAGTTTGTTCACCGAAGAGGTCGTGAGGCCCATAACCGTTCTGTTCGATGATGGTTCTAGGCATCTTGATGAGGTCATCCATCTTGGACGCCCCGATAGGATGCTGAACAGGCCCAACAATACAGGGGTCCATCACAGGTTCGCTGTCTCGGCCGGTCCCGTACATGTTCCGAAAGGCTTCAAGGAAGTGGAGAGGAGCAGAGAATGGGCATTGTACGAGCATTCAGGTTATAGGATCGCAGTTCATTCTGGGGCTGACCCTGGAATGGTTGCCCTCTTTCCCCTCGAAGGTCCATCGGTCAAATTGAGCGATATAATAGACCACAACATGGATGGAAACGTATTGATGAAGAAGTTCAGGTTCCCGGGCGGGAGGGAGGTACGGTATGACCTCGATGCCCCCCCAGGAAGATATATCATCACAAGCGGTACGACCGGACAAGGGGAGAGGGATACCGGTAAATGGCCCCTTCTGACCTCTGTTGTGCTGCCTAAAAGGTGAATATATCAGTCAATCTTTAATATCCGGAAGGCCAATCAGTCAACAGAATGCCTCCGTTCATTGCTTTCGAGGGTATCGACGG
>JALOTP010000081.1 GCA_025457865.1 Thermoplasmatota archaeon
AGTGCTTCTTCCACAATGACCAAGTACCCGAAAATGAGCGGGATTGATACCAGAACTCCACCGATACCACTTCGCTTTGCCCATCCTTGGCATTTGCTATCAGGTTCAATGCAGGGTCCGAGGTGCATATGTCGAAACTGACCATCGATGATGAAGGTGGGGACACATCTGCTCCGTTCATCCCCTTATGCAGGAGCGGATAACGGTCAATGCTCCCAGCGGTCCCGAGTATGTTCGAGTAAGGAGTATCGGATATCCCATCAGCTCCCACGACATCCTGGGAGATACCGTTGAACTGATCGGACGACGAGTGGTCGCTCCAGTAATTGCCGCATATTGGGTAGTCCATGTACCATCTGTTCCCGGTCCCATCGTCGAGCGACTGGTCGGGGTTCTCAAGTATCATATTGTGATATATCATGTTGTAATTGGAATCCGAGATGCGGAGGCCGTGTTCGTTTTTAAGGACCTTATTGTCCCTGATGGTGTTATCGTTGCTCTGTTCTGTCAGGAGAATACCGAACTCGTTCTTTTCAATATCATTGTGATGAACGGTATTATTATTGCTAAGACTATCGAGCCAAATACCTCTGTCTTCGTTCTCCAACAGGACGTTCTCCTCAATTACCGTACGTTTTGAGCTTGATAGATATATGCCGCTCCCATTATTGTGCTTTAAAGAATTATCTGAAAAGGAGTTAGTATTGGAGTTCCGGACATAGATGCCATTGAACCCGTTCTTACTGCAATCGTTCTTACTCACGTTGTTTTCAGGGGATTTATAGAAATATATCCCGCTCTTTATGTTCTTCGTACAAATATTATCTGTGATATTGCTCGAATCAGATGCGGAAAAAACAATGCCATTATCGTTCCCCTCAACGATATTGCCTGTGATATTGTTGTTCCACGATACTTGATTGTATATCCCATCATTGAGATTGTTCCTGACGATGTTGCCCTTAACCTCGTTCAAGAATGAGGAATAGACATCTATCCCGTTACCCCAGACGTTGTAATAGGCCGAGTTCCGTTCGACAAGATTGTGGTCCGATACGGACAGAATGATCCCGTTCTGATCATTGTACGACGCGTTGTTCTCTCTCACCGTTATATGTTCGGAATGGTCGATCATGATCCCTTGGATATTATTAAGGGCAGAGTTCCCTGAAATGTTCACATGACCTGACCACCTGGTTAATATGCCGCACCCCTCACCGTTTTCCACAAGGTTGTCAATGAATGTCCCGTTCTCTACGTTATAGATCAGCAATCCCGAGTTCCAGTAGTATTCCGCCAAGCTACCGTTGATATCATGGACGTAGCAGTTCCTGACGATGAAGTGCTCGGAGGTGTTCCCTATATGGATGCCGCAACCTTTTCCACTCCCATTTATATCAAATCCTTCTATTATCCAGGGGTTCGCAACAGACCCATCCCCTGATGATACCGCCGGAGAGGAGGAGAAGTCAGCATTCGAATCGATCCTTATCGGTCCACTTGAGGTGTACCTCCCGACGGTGATAGGTCCCATTACTTGTGCGATCGCATCCTCAACCAAGAGGTCAGAAGGGCCAAGATCAATTCCCAATATCAGGATGGCGGCTGCTATCATAGTGAAGACGGCAGAAATGGCAAAGGTCGTTCCCTTGTTCATATGATCCCCCCGGTAGGTTCGACCCTAATGGGTCGGTCCAAGGCCGCCTTGTTAAGGAGGCCTCTTTCCTGTGTGAAATGGTCCTAAGCCATTAATAAACTTTCATAAGATGCCCTGAACGCAGGCTAAATATCATTCAGAAGGCAGGTCCACATATGGGACCCATGGTGGACCTCCTTACTGGTTCAGGTTAAGGACCATACGTGAATCGACCTCTGGGTGAGGTCCCCTATCCATTTTTGGGCCATGCTCCCTTTCATTAGGATCGGTGCATGGACCGAAAGAGCGTCTCCGGTTGGGTCGGAGGCCTGAACGGGTCCCGATCTGGTCTGAGGGGACGTCCGGGCCCCGGGTATCCCCTTGATCTGGATTGACGGCCGCCCAGGGTCCTTCTTCCGACCGGCTCCGGACCGTAATCGAAACCCTCAAGGGTCCTTCTTTCAAGGCCTGACCCGATGAGCCTCTCTATGGTCCTGATCATCGGTTCGTCCTCGTCCGAAACTATCGTAAAGGCATCCCCGGTCCTGTCCACCCTACCGGTCCTACCTATCCGATGTGTATAAGCATCAGCGGTGTCCGGGATATCGAGGTTTATAACATGTGAGATGGTGGAGACATCGATTCCGCGGGCAGCGATATCGGTCGCGACAAGTATCTGATACTTTCCGCTCCTGAAACCCTTGATCGCCTCATCGCGCTTGTTCTGGGACATGTTCCCCTGAAGTGACACAGAGCTGAAGCCCGCGTCCTTCAACTGCCTCCCTACCCTCATCGCCCTGTGCTTGGTCCTTGTGAAGACCAGGACGGACCTGGTATCTGTCTTTCTGAGGAGCTCGACCAGAAGATCGGTCTTGAGGTGCGCTGGTACGGGATAGATCGCATGGAGTACGGTCTCGACAGGAGCATTGTGCCCAATATCCACGCTCTCGGGTTCGTTCATGAACTCGTAAGCAAGATGCTTTATCTCTATGGGAATAGTGGCCGAGAAGAGGAGGGTCTGCCTTTTCGCTGGCAACCTCTCGATTATCTTCTTGATGTCCGGGAGGAAGCCCATATCGAGCATCCTATCGGCCTCGTCAAGGATGAGGGTATCCACCTTCGACAGGTCCACCGTGCGGTTCCTCATGTGGTCCAGGAGCCTTCCGGGGCATGCCACGACTATATCAGGTCTCCTCCTGAGCCTCTCGACCTGCGGCCGCATACCAACGCCACCGTAGACCGTCATGCTCTGGACACCAGTGAGCTTTCCAAGCTCGCCGGTCGCGACATGTATCTGTTCAACAAGCTCCCTGGTGGGAGCAAGGATCAGCGTCCTTATCTCACCACGCCTCATCTTCATAAGCCGGTTCAGCACCGGCAGGACGAAGGCCGCGGTCTTTCCAGTTCCTGTCTGGGCCTGGCCCAGGACATCTTTCCCCTGCATTATCACGGGTATTGCCCGCGATTGTATGGGTGTTGTTTCCTTGTATCCCATCCTCGAGACCTGCGTCAGGAGGCATGGGTTCAAATTCAGTTCTTCGAATCTCATCTTTTTTTTCACCATTGCCTGGTGGACCGCTCGAAGATGGAGGTAGTATCTAAAGTTATCATACGTTCTATATGTTACGAGATAATGATATCTTATGTATTAATGAGGTATTATTTTATTTTAATAAGTAGTTATATGGTGAAATGACAAGGTTTTGATCCCATTTTTCATCTGCTGATGCAAGGACCCTCCGTTCACCCTCTCCATCACTCCTCTATAGCGGCCCCATCGTCCAAAGTCCCGGAAGGTCCGTCGAACGGTTCGGGTCCATGACCATCGGCTACGAAAGTATCTGAAGGGGCCTGAAGCGATGTCCGTGCTATCTTAGTTCCCCTTTCCCTGGGCACGGTCCTCTCAGGGACCTTCGTTGAGGGTTCGGAAGGTGTGGTCTCTGCTTCGGTATTATTGGCCATTTCATCCCTTCTTCTGTACCACCTCACAAGGAGGGTCAGAACCACTAAAACAAGAAGCAACATCATGAAGATGATAACGGGTAGGGTCCAGGATGCAATACCGTTCCTGTCCCCATCGCCATCGGGGCTTTCCAGGACGAAGACGTTGGTATACCGTGTTGTGGAACCGGAGTTCCCTTCACGGTCCTTGACCGTCAGAGTTATGGTATGGTTCCCGGGGGCCATAAATGTGAATGAGGCTATCCGTGACTTGGACTCAACGATATCCGTTCCATCGGTAGTTGACCAGGACCATTCCAACACCCCTATATTATCCGTCGATAGCCCCCCATCAAGCTCTAGGATGTCCCCCGAGCGGATGCTTTGTGGGCAATCGAACATAGCAACAGGAGGTTCCCTATCAAGACTGAAGACCGTGAACGAGGTTAAGTTCCTGTTTCCCGATGCGTCCATGATGGTCAATACGACATCGTACTCACCAGCTTCATCGAGAAAGAGAGAGACATTGACCCCTTCAAGGTACCAGGTGGACCTGTGCCTTTGGATGGACCAGTTGAAATCGTCGATACCGATATTGTCTGTGCATCCGGATGCATCAAGGTAGATGCTGGAGTACTGCGGGACGAGCCTGTCATTCAGTCCTATGGTCCTGGGTGAGGTCGTATCAAGGACTGTGACCATCATCATGTCCTGTCCGATGTTCCCGCTCGAGTCATTGACAAGAAGGAGGACCTCGAAGCTCCCTGCCTCATGGAAAGTGAAGGTTTGGACAGGCCCATATAGCTTGATCGTGCTCACATACCCTATTATCCAGGTATAGTTCAGGTCAAATGTGAGGTCAGTGGACCTGCTGCCGTTGAACTGGACCAAGGTGTGTTGGTCAACGGTGATATCATCCCCTGCCTTAACCAAGGGCGGGGTCATATCCTTTGCCATCACCAATGCAGTGTCATCATCGAAGTTGCCCGAAGTATCGACCGCTCTCAGGGTGATGTTGTGAGGCCCCATCATGAAAGTGTCAAGTTCTACCTTGACCCCTTCCCTTTTCAGGATAAGGTCACCGACGCGGATGGTCCACAGCCATCTGGATATATCGGTGTCATCGGAACTCCTGCTTCCGTCAAGAACGAGCGTATCCCCGAACTCAATGTCCCGATCATCTCCAGCATCAGCGACGGGGCGCTCGATATCGAACCCGTAGATCGCATGGGCCACCATGACCTTATCATTGTCCTCTACAAAGACTGCGAGGTGAACGTTCCCGAGAGGATCGATGTCCATGCATTGAGATGACCATCTCAACCCAGGCAGATCGATATCGGTGAAGACCCATTTGGTACCGGACCACTGCCCGTGGTTGTCGTCGGTGATTATGTTCGGAGCATCGTTTAACCCCAACTGGAAATCGAAAAGGACCCTGTTCATCTCATCATCGGTCGTTGAATGGGACCATGCTGCCCCGTTCAGATAGACCATGTCCAAACGGTCCTTGGTCGTCCTAACTGTATAACAGATGAACGGTCTGTCAGATCTATCGAACCTAAGGACAGTGTAGCTGAAGGCCCCCTCCCCTTCGGGAATCGTTGACCTGCCCCATCCAAATGGGGTTCTCTGGAAGTACTCGAGCTTACCGTAGGATGGTATGGACCTGTTGGATGCGGATATGCATACCCTGTCCGTGGAATCGATCGCAAGGGATATTCCATAGAAGTTACCGGTTCCAGGGCTGACCCTCTGAACTGCCGTCCCGTTGCACTCGGCATATCTGAGCTGGTTACCAACCCTATAAGCGATATGGACCAGACCATTGGACCCGACCCCTATCGATGGCATGGACTGGTATTCTTGGTCAACAGTGACGCTATGCCATTCTTCCTCATCCTTCCACGTATGGTTGAGCCCGAGGCCGTAGGAGAAATGGGCTATGTGAGGTTGACCATCATCGTCGAGCGTTGCACTGACGTCCCATGTCATGTTCGTGGTACCGGGGATATGCTCTCGTGTCCAGGAAAATCCATCGAACATTGCATGGGTCAGACCGATATCGGTCCCATAGATGATATGAGGTTGGTCGGCCCCGTCGAGAAGCATTATCATATAGCCAGGGAAACCTTCTACCAATTCAATTGGCTCATATAACCAGGACCTGGATGAAGCCCTCGATCCCTCAGTGCAAATTGACCCGCCTATCCGAGGACCAAGGGTCAAAGTCAGGATCACCATGAGCAATATCATAGCTGACCTTGGAACGCGCCCTAGTATCGTCATTCCCCTCACCGGACATCATGGACGACTGTCGTCAGAGACGTGAACCATGATTTAATCCTATTGCGCTAATGTGTAAGATATCCGGGGCTTTGGGTGGTTCATCGTTCGAGGAAAGGACTATCGAACAACACAAGGTTTATACAACCTGAAAAAACCCTCAGAACAACGACCTTATAGAAGACCCCCCATCTTATGAGCGGAGTGATACGCATGGAACGAAAGTTAGAGATAGGTAGGTCGATACCTAATGGTCCTTATAGATATAACTTGAAAAGGGCTACACTTTTTTTGTTAGTGATGGTCCTGGGCATATTGACGATATCCCCTTCTCTCCAGGTGGTATTCGATCTTGGTAATACTGCCTCGACGGAGGTATTTGCATCATCCCTACCTCTTGCTCTGAAACCGGGGCAGAGGAAGGGTGACCATTATCTCGACTCGAGCCCATCCGAGTATCTTGGGAGCGAGGAGTCGGGCTCTGCCTACTTTGGTTCCACAATAGATAAGGTGGATTGGAACGCAGACGGGATTATGGACCTCATCATATCAGCCCCGGGGAAGAGCGGCGGCAGGGTCTATATCTACGACGGAAGCTATCAGCTCAAGTTCCCCGAGCTGCAGGTCACGGGAGGGACCGCAAGATGGACATTCACGGGGTCCAGCTCTTTCGGGACGGATTACGATCATGGCGATGTGAACGGAGACGGATTCGAGGACATGCTGATAATGAACAGTGCGTATTCAGGCCAGCAGGGATACCTTTTCTACGGTGGTCCATGGGTCAACGCTGTCAACACGTTCTCCTCGCCCAATGCGACCTTTGGCCTGGTGAGCTATTGTTATTATGGGACCTGGTGCACCATAGGTGATATGGACGGGGATGGGTTCGGTGATATATGGATAGGGGTTGGCGGGTATTACTATGAATATACGTACCCGTCGGGGTATAGTTATTGGTATAGATACTATTACGGTGAGGGTAGATGGTGGTTCGGGAGTAGTACGATACAAGGGGATTATTACTATGCCACTTCGGCCGGGGTACTATGGCCTCCCGTATCCTATGAATATGATTACGGGACCTATGGGTACACATATCATGAATCGATGATGGGGTCCGGTGGGGCCGATGCAGGTGATATGAACGGGGACGGGAGGGAGGAGATCGCCATAGGAAGCCCATACGATTACCAGAATGGCAACTACTATGTCGGGTCCACTATCGTGATCTATCCACGGTCCAATATCAGAGGTTGGACCGGTGGCATTTCCATGGAAAGCAACTCATATGTCGATTGGGTAGCCTATACGGGTAGCAATTATTTCGATGCTGTTGGAGGAGACCCGCAGCTCTTAGATTACAATGGGGATGGTCTCAAGGACCTGACCTTCAATAGTGGTTGGTATTCCTATAGCGTTTACGGTGATAATGGGAAGTACTGCTGGATGGTTGATGGTTCTACCACGATCCCATCAGGTAAGAAGGCCCTTTCGTCCTCGTCCAATTATGCGAGGCGGTTCTATGCCATTGATTCGCAGGGATTCGGTTCCCACGCCTTCGGTGATTATGACGGAGATGGAAAGATTGACCTGGCCATTGGCGATACTAAGCCTGGGACGGTCTATATACTCCTACATGATCAATGGGCTGGGAAGAGCGGGACCATCGAGGTAACGAAGATCTCTGTGTTCACGATACACCAACCATCCAATGGACAGAGGTTCGCCTACCCGGCCGAATATTATAGGTATTCATATTATGCCTATGCCAATAAGTTCAAGCCTATATGTCTGTGGAACAGGGACAATGACGGTCTGGACGATGTGTTCGTAAGCGATCACTATGCGACCTACAAGAGCTATTCCCAGGCAGGTGTGGTCTACGGGATATCGAACTATCCCATGTTCGGCATAGGCCGTTTCGATGCGACCGGGGCCGACCCGCCGAATTCCAAGACGCTCTATGCGGAGCACAGGTCATATGGTTTCAAGGGCTCTGCCTGGAACAAGTGGAACCTGTTCGGAACC
>JALOTP010000033.1 GCA_025457865.1 Thermoplasmatota archaeon
TCCTCCGGTGGTTCCAGCATCCGAGAGATAGCTGAGACAAATGGGTCCCACAAGGAGATGGGCGGGAATGAAGCCCCTAACAACCGCGGCATATTTTAACCTTTGTGTAAAGCGGTGTTCCAGATGTACTGCTGGCTCCCTCATGGATTCATCCTTCGCTCGGTTGCCCCCAATATGCTGGATGGTAACCATCCGATACTATCGTAGGTTCTTTTTATAAATATATTTATCTCATGTGAAAGGGCGATCTTCCTCGGGAACGATGATCTCGAGCGGGAAAAAATTGTTTTGAAAAGGATGTTCGGTGAGTTGACCGGAGCTGCGAGTGTGTCCTCATGTGTACGGCGTCCCTGTCATCTCCTCGGGGACAATCAGGTCCAACTGCTTGAGGATGGTCGGTGCGATATCGGCCAATGAACCGTCCCCGTCCCTGAGCGCTGACCCCTTGCTCACACCTTTTCCGATGTAGATGAGCGGGACCGGGTTCGTGGTATGGGCAGTGAACGGTGAGCCCTTCTCGTAGTTCCACATCTGCTCTGCATTGCCGTGGTCAGCTGTCACGATGATATGGTAACCGTTGTCCAGAGCGGTCGATACCACCCTGCCCAGGCACTCGTCGACGGTCTCCACCGCCTTTATGGCCGCGGATTCGATGCCTGTATGCCCCACCATGTCCGGGTTGGCGAAGTTCAGAACGACAAGGTCGAACGACCTCTTCTTTAACGCCTCCTCTGCCCTATCGGCGACCGTTCTAGCAGACATCTCGGGTTGGAGGTCGTAGGTCTTGACCTTAGGGGAGGGAACGAGCACCCTTTCCTCGTTCTCGAACGTTTCCTCCCTTCCGCCACTGAAGAAGAATGTGACGTGGGCATACTTCTCGGTCTCTGCGATACGCAGTTGTTTGAGACCCGCTCGTGAGATGACCTCGCCTGTCGTGTTCGTCATGAGAGGCTCCTTGAATGCGATGTGGGTGAAGAACGTCGTATCGTAATCCGTCATCGCTATGAAGTGGGGTTTGACCATCTTGGTCCTCAGGAAGCCGTCGAAGAACGGGTAGATGAAGGCCTTGGTGATCTGTCTAGCCCTGTCCGGTCTGAAGTTGAAGAATATCAGTGTGTCCCCGTTCTTGACGAGACCTTCGGGTTCTCCCTTCTCGTTTACGATCTGCACGGGCGATATGAACTCGTCGGTCGCCCCTTTTGCATAGGACGCAGATATGACATTTACAGGGTCCATCGATGTGCTCTTTATGGGTTCCGTGTAGCAGAGATATGCAAGTTCTGTACGGTCCCATCTATGGTCCCTGTCCATCGCAAAGAACCTGCCCATTACAGAGGCGACCTTGACCCTGCCCCTTGGGTCAATGGCCTTCAACCTCGAGGTTAGCTCCATCATATCGTCCAAGCTTGCATTTTGTGGAACGTCCCTGCCGTCTGTTATGGCATGTATCCTGATTCTTTCCAATCCCTTATCCAATGCGAGGTCTATGAGGGCATAAAGATGTTGCATATGGGAATGGACCCCCCCCTTTGACATGAGCCCCATGAGATGAAGGGTGCCCCCGTTCCTTCTGCACTCGTCCATGCCATGGACGAATGCCCGGTTCTTCCGAAAGCTTCCCTCTTCTACAGCCTTGGATATCTTGACCAGAGGTTGATAGACGACCCTGCCGGCCCCCAATGTCAGATGGCCGACCTCGCTGTTCCCCATCTGCCCTTTTGGAAGGCCGACCGCTTCCTGCGATGCCTCTATGAACCTGCTGGGGTATCCTTTGAAGAACCCGGTGAAGTTCGGTGTCCTTGCGAGCCTCACGGCATTGTGCTCGGTCTCATCCGAATGTCCCCAGCCGTCCAGGACCACCAGGAGCATCCTCTTTGTCTTTGGGATGGGCATCTGTATCCTTCCTTGTAGAGGATATGCTTTCGATATAATCATTTTGGACCTACTTATCCTTAATGTTTGTAGGCTAACCGGTAGAACAGTGGGCTATGGAGGTCTCAGAAGAACAGAAGGTATACGGGAATTGCAAGGAATGCACCTATCAGTATCGTGATGAGGTTCACGGAGTCGTTGGACAGATATCCCCTGCTCTGAAGGGTGGCACCCAGAATGCTGTCTATCTGGCAACCGACGAAGCCCAGGATAGCTATGACCGGGATGAGCCACCAGTTCGCTGCCAAGGTATGTGAGGATGATGCAAGCCACTTGTCCGTTATCAGCTGATAGCCGAAGAAGGCTATCAGAAGTGAACCGAATGTCGCAGAGAGGTTACCTAGCAGCGACACGCCTCCATCGACCCCGGGTTCTACTACCTGTCTCGGATCGGTTATCAACCTGGGCCTCTTTGCCATTATGCCTATCTCGCTCGCGAAGGTATCTGCCGCTGCGACCGATAGGGCGGTTATGAACATGAACCCTGGTAGTCCGCTAGCTACATGGTCCAATGGCCCTGAGAGGATAGCTATGGCAAGGGGTATGATGCCGTTCGCCAGAACGTTATTGACGCCCCGTTCCCCCTTCTTTCCCTGAGCTGAGCCGTTCTCGGATTTCTTATTGAAGTTCCACATGGTGACCGTGTAGCTGATGATCAGGAACAGCAGGAGGAGCAGGAACCAGAACATATCGGAATACCCAATGAGGAAGAACCCGAGGGCAGCCGCTATGATGCTAGCGAGCTTGTCCAGGACCCCTCTGAAGTAAAAATAGACGCCTAGGAGGGTACATAATGCTAAGGATATGAGGAGCATCTTGGCGTCAAGGTTAGGGAGCAGGATAGATGCCAGGTCTGCCATCGGAGCTACCCAAACAGTACCATTTATTAAATTGTTTTCATGCGTTCTTGTGGAATATCATCTAAATGTATTATTATCAAGGATATTATATGACCTATTGTGGCCGAGCCCGATGAAGTTGACCCGCTGAGGTTCAGGAAGGAGCTGGAGAAGGCGTCCAGCCAGGACCTTGAAGGCATCAGGACCTTCAGCGTTCCAGATTCCGCCCGAACGTTGGAGACGGAAGGGGACGAGAAGGAGCTCCTTCTTGACGATGTGGTCTCGACCGTAAAGGTACAGGGATACGATACTGAAGGGCCTCCACCGCCTTCCCCCGATGCCGAGAGGAAGGCTCTCGAGAGGGCCGACCCCACCGGGGACTACCGGAGGAACAGAAAGGAGTACGGGGTCCTCTGTCCCACCTGCAACGGCAAGGGCAAGTGCATAGAATGCGGCGGTAGGGGGCGGAGGTACCTGTTCCTGAGGTGCAAGAACTGCGAAGGGAGCGGAAAGTGTCCCGATTGCGGCCGAGAGGTGGACGTTCCCTGTCCGAAGTGTCAGTCCCCCATAAGCACCCTATCGGATTCGTGCAAAAGATGCGGTAACTTCTTTGCCTGTCCCTCCTGCGGCAGGTCCCTGCCTGCGCTTGCTACAAGGTGCATGTCCTGCGGTGCAGAGGGGAAGTGCTTTTCCTGCAAGAAACCCGTCCCGGTCCAATATACCAGGAAATGCCCCCACTGCGGGACGTTCGGAAATGTCGGGGTTGTGAAACCTTAAAATATGTTGTGGCCCTGTCACCGCACAGGTCGGATCCCATGGTCACCCCTCAGAACCTCCTTGAGAAATGCGTCAACAGGCAGGTAGTTGTAATTTTGAAGGACGGGAGGAGCATGGAGGGGATGCTCACCGGGTTCGATGAGTACCTTAACATGGTCCTTGAGGGGACAGAGGAGCAGAACAAGGAGAACAAACGGAGGCTTGGGACGGTAGTGCTCCGCGGGAACAACGTCGTTTCCATAAGTCCCAAGGAATGAGTTCCGTTCAGAATCCCAATTGGACCGTGGTCGATGCCACCGGCGTTATATCGTTCTCTATGCATCTTTCTATCAGCCAGATGATATCGCTTTTGGTGTCTTCCAGGGGTGTACCCAGAAGGGCATCGTTGTTGCCGCCCTGGATGATGCAGTGGTCCGGGTAATGCGGCAGCACTTCCATATCGAACCTCTTCGTCATTCCGAAATATGTGTTCCCTGCTATGCCGCGGTTGATGAAGGTTCTCTTGGCAGCCTTGGCCATCCAGAAGGGGTATTGATTGGGGCTGTCAAGTTCCGGGTCCACCGGGAGCCCGTTCCGGTCGAGCTCCCTTAGAGGATAGCCCTGGGTGTGGGAGTCTCCAAGACATACAACGACGGAGAAGTCGGTATCTACAGAGAAGTATTCCCTGAGGAATGTGTCTGCAAGCCTCCTGTGGCCGTCAAGGTTGAGGTGGGCGTTGTCGCCTAGAGCTACCCTGGGATCGAGTAGGTCCTGCCTATCGGGGCTGGCGAATGCGGAGTAGAGGTCCACACATGGTACGAGCTTTCTTTGGCATTCCTCCTTCAACCATTCGTTCAGGGAGATTATGAAAGCGGAGGTGCGCTCCCTGAACCTCTCTGCGGCAGTTACCTTGGTGGAACCGGTGTTGATCTCCATCGGGACGGGAACAAGTACAATCATTATTAATCCTGTCCCGTCAGGTCTTGTTCGAAGGGTTTATAGTCTTCACTCCGTTCAGCCTATAAACCCTAATGAACTGGAACGCCCCGATAGGGTAGTCTGGATATCCTAGGAGCCTGCGGAGCTTTTGACAGGGGTTCGAATCCCCTTCGGGGCGCTATTTATTCTTTTATGGATCATACTATCATCGGATTCGAACCCCTTGGGGTCTTTGGACCGGGAGCTTGATAACAGCCAGTAAGGTCCAAAGATGCGGAAAATCTCTGATTTTCCAGGCATTCGAATCCCCTTCGGGGCGCTATTTTATCTTCATCGGTTCATTCTATCATCGGGTTCGAACCCACCGGTCTTTTAACCTAAACGAGGGTCTTCAAGCACCCTTCAACCCCTTCATTTCCACTGGAAACGCTCAAAGGCCGTCTTCTTAATTATATATTTAAAATTAATTATTAATATCCCAATGATGCATACTGGGGATATCCCTTTTTCTCACTAAAAATGAACAAAATCTTAAATACTAAACTCTGCACTCGATTTCTTGTGTTCGGGTAAGACCCGGCACGGAGGACAAAAACATGCAGACGAAAAAGAACGATATGGGCGTGTCGCCCGTCATAGCCGTTATCCTGATGGTTGCGATAACGGTCGTGTTAGCGGGCGTCGTGTTCCTGTGGGCTCAGAGCTTCACCAATGAGGCAGGTGGCACTGTGAAGAACCTGAATGTCCGCGGGGATATTGATGCGAATGGAATAGTTGTAGCTGGTCCGGTATACTACCCGGTATTAACTATCGAGGTAATAAGCGGGAAGATTGTTTGGTCTGACTATAAAGTAACAATAAATGGTGTTTCTGTATGGGATGTCGCCGATCTTGTGACCGCACCTGAAACTATTGCTGCTGGAACAAATACAGTGACTTCTAATGCGGGTGATACTGCCTACTTCTCACACTCAACATTGGCAGTCACCTCTGGAACCGAGTATAGCGTTAAGGTAGTTCATATCAAGGAAAACAAGATTGTTTGGGAAGCAAACATAATAGCAGTCGCCTAAACGCTTGAATGATTTGAACCGAGGCCCCTTCGGGGGCCTTTTTTTTTTATTTGATAATCGTGTATAAAGGATTATATAATTATTTTACAGATGACAACTTCATGTTTGTCCAGGTGGGTAAGAAATGATATCCAATTTTGATAAAAAAGGCGTATCACCTATCCTTGCGATCCTTCTTTTAATAGCTATCACATTGATGGTCGCAGGCATTGTCACTCTCTGGACATTTTCATTCCTTAATGAGGAACATGATACAAATAGTCTATTTGTATTTGATGTAGAAATTACCTCATCGACCGATACAATATTGATTACTCAAATAAGTGGAAAAATTGTTAATACATCATATTTTAAATTTAAAATAGGTGATCAACAGTTAAATCTAACAACCGGTGTTTTCAAAGCCGGAGAAGCTATGCAAATAAATCCGGGATTTGATATAATCCAATATGAAACTTATCATATTAAAATAATATATAATAATAAAATGATATATGATCGTGAGATTATTGCTACATAATCATTTAATACTTGAAGATTGTTTTTTTTTAATAACAAATGACTTTTTCATTCTGGCAACTATCCCCGTGCATACACCGGTCACTATGGCCGATAGTATGTTGTATCCCCCCCACAGGAGCAAGGGCCACATTACTGATGTTCTCTCATTGACGGCGAATATTATTGCGAACATCAGCATGATGCCGCCCAATATGAACGTCAATACCGCTCCCATCCCCATCAGGACCACCGCAAGGGTGAACCTCTCCCCCTTGAACGCGAAATAGCCTCCTATCACCTGGCTCGATAACGCGAATGCCAGGACCAGGAGGATGGCTATTATCACTATGAGAGCTATCAATGCAGCTATGATGATGATGATGAAGATGATTATGAACAATGCCGCCCACTCATTCCCCTTCCCCTGATCATCAAGGATGAGGGCAACAAGCATCACCACAAGGAACACGAAACCTATCATGCCCCCAAGGAGGGTCAGCAGGGATACAATGAGATTGGGTACGCCTGCTATCATCGATACGACGGATGCGGTCTTCCTTGTCCCGTCATCCTTCCCCGTTCTCGCTTCCTTCGGCCTCATTCTCGGACCCTCCCCTGGGCCCTTTCAATGCCGCTATCAGGCAGGCCAGCCAATCGTCACCCGCCCTCTTCAGACCATCCACCGAATCCGAACTTATGGTCGCTTTCACGACCTTCCCCTCGACGGTAGTGGTGACCCAGCCGTCATCATCCACCGACAGCGACCCCCCGACCACCCTTGCTTCCTCCTCGCTGTCGAGCTCCACCGTGATGGTGGTCCGATTGGTACATTGCCTGACCCCTTGCCCTTTAGCTGCTTACCGACCAGCATATCGCACATGGAGAGGAACCCTTCCGTATTCCCATCCTGGAAGCTTCCTCCGGCCGCTACATCGTGACCCCCACCCTCCCCGCCGTACATGGTACTGGCCTCCCTCATCACGGCCCCCAGGTCCAATCCCTTACCGCACAGTCTCCTGCTGCCCCTTGATGACACCTTGACCTTTCCCCCACCGTCATCAGGACGTGAGAGCGCAAGCATGGGCTTCTCATGGTCGAAGAGGAAGTTATGAGCTATCCCGGCTATCGTCCCGGCAAGGGAGTCCTCGGAAACCTCTATCCACTGGATGCTATCCATCGTATGGACCCCCTCCTTTATCGTCCGAAGGAGATGGTCCTGTATCCTCTTCCTTATGTCCGCCCTTACCTTCATGGCGGTCTGGAACGCCTCTTTGGAGCCCCAAACGACCTCGAACCCAAGAGCGGTCTGCTTGCTCCTGCCGCAGCTGTCTATCATATAGGCAAGGTTAGAGAGGCTGCCCCATTCATGGGAGAAGAGGTTCTCCCTGAACAGTTCCGCGACCGTGGTGGGATGTACACCGTCCTTGAGCAGGTTGACATAGATGAAGCTGTTCAGCACCCTGATGGAATCCTCGTCCAGCTCATCTACCTTCTTCTCGGGTCCTATCCTGAGCTTTCCCAGAAGCGACCTTGCCCCTGCCTTATCGCCGGAAACTCCCTTTATGAAAGGTTCATTGGCCCTGAAGAGGGCATCCTCTATGTCGGTTCCCTGCAGGGGCATACCTTTGAACCCTGTCACGAGCCCCTTCTCCACGGCCAGTTCCTTGATGCCGTGGTTCAGCCCCGTGAACTCCGGGACATGCTGCCTGTCCGCAATGGAACCGGCAAGCGAATAGATGGAGAGGTCAGCGTTCTCGGGCGAGAGCGCCATGGCAAGGAGGAACGATAGCGTAGAACCGGAACCGCCGTTGGTACCGTCTATGCCGTGGAAGCGGGGATTGATCTCCAGGAGATTGGACCCATCTGGGGAGGAGAACGGCTCGTCCCTCTTCTCGGGCTTATGGTGGTCAAGGACCATCCCCCTGACCCCCAGCTCCTTGACCTTATCCGATAGGTCGGCCGCATAGGTCGAGCCCATGTCAGTTATGATGAGCAGGTCGAAGTCGCCCTTTATCGCCTGGATGTCCTCTCTTTTCATGACATCGCTCATGGTGACATGGAACCTTTTTCCGGCCCTGTGAACGGCCTTCGCAACTATCCCTGCCGAGCAGATACCGTCCCCATCGTAATGTGAATAGATCCTGACTTTCCCGCAGCAACTGTGCACAAGGGCTGCGGCCTCCTTGAACCTCTCGGCCATGGGTGCGGGCACTTTCAATGACTTAAGGGGGTCCTCCATGGGAAGCACTCTGCCGATGCTCGGAGGAGGTCCGACTTATTAAAAGTTAATCCATAGGGGCTCATTCGGCCACTATGAGCTTGGCGTTCTCTATCTTGTATGCCCAGTCCTGGGGCAGGACACCCTTACGGGAATAGTACCTGCCGAGCCTCTTGATCTTCGCTTCTGTGAGCTGGAGGGCCCGGACGTTATGAAGGTCCTTCTTCCTGGTCTTGAGGTGCTTGTGCAGCCTAACGGCCTTCTTCATAAGGTTGACTATGTCCTCGGGATAATCCATCTTGACGCCGTTTTCCCTCATCACCACGTACATGGAGGTGCCCAGAGAGGTCTTGACATCCGGGATGCCGTGGAGGTCCCTGAGCTCTATCCCTATCCTTGATGCGGTAAGCCCTTTGTTATGCTTATCTAGGATAAGGGATACTACCTTCTGCCTGTCAGCCTCTATCCATGCTGGCCTCTGATTCCTTATAGGCCGTCTGGAAGAGGACTGGCCTCTTCTCCTTGAATGCATCCTTGCCATGGACCATCATACTCCGGTTCTGGTGGAGGGGAGCATATATACTTTTCATATTTAAGCCTTGGTCATGGGCCGGTTCGTTCCCCGACCAAAGAAGGTAGAGGCCAATCCATAAAAGCTTTATCAGGGGCATTCCTAACCGAGCATCATGTCCGTTCCCTTGGTCAGAAACCTTTCGATAATATCGATGGTCATCCTTCTCTCAGGATCGGTACCGTTCGCAACAGGGTTTGGACATGGGATGGGTGATATCTCACAAAGTGCGGTCAAACCCGTTCCCGATGATGGGATCCCATGGGGCGGGGTCCTCTTAAGGTCCACAGAAGGGGAGAACCTATCGGTGGAACAGTTGGCGATAGGGTCGATAATGGCGCAGGTGGAGGAGGAGAACCTTCACGGATATATTACAGCGCTCCAGGGTTTCGGTTCCAGATTGTACCGGGCACCGGGGATGTACGAGGCCACCGAATGGCTCGCCAGCCTCCTTGTAGGGAACGGTAACTTCATCGTAAATTACCACAATATAACACTGGACAGGGGGACACTTGGTATCTTTCAGGTATCGAGCATCATCCTGACGCTTCCGGGTCTAGATACCAGCTCGGATAGGGTCTATTACATGTTCGCCCACGACGATTCTGTCCAGTACGAGGATTACGACTCGCTCCTCACGAACGCCCCTGGGGCGGACGACGATGCATCTGGATGCGCAGCGGTCATAGAGGCCGCAAGGATATTGGGCAGGTACAGGTTCCAGGACACGCTCAGGTTCGCCTTCTTCAACGCGGAGGAGATAGGGCTCATCGGTTCGGACTACTGGGCACAGAACATGTCGGCACGGAGTGAGAACGTTCCGGCCTTCATAGACTACGATATGATAGGTTACTGCAGAGGTACGACGGATTATGAGCTCGACCTCTACTACTGGCCCTCGTCCGCCCCTATAGCAGCCGAGCTGTTGGACATCAACACCAGGTACGGGATAGACCTCAGGATACTCCCCTACCTGTCAACATCAAGGATACCATCTGACATACAATCGTTCTACGACCAGGGCTACCAGGGAGTAATGGGGATAGAGGAGGACTTCAACCCGTATTACCATACCAGGGCAGACACGGTTGAGAAGCTCAATTTCTCCCTTGTTAAGAAAAGCACACAGCTGGCCATAGCGGCGCTGGCGGAATGGTCAAGGCTCCTTTACGTCGATGTCAGCATCCCCCATGATGGTTTTATCGTCTCATCGACAGAACCTGATGAGGGCGATGATGTCACGATCAATGTGACCGTAAACAACACAGGGAACCTGGATGCCGGTGACCTTCGGGTGACCCTGTACTGCGATGGCTCTCCATTTGCCACCAGGACCGTTGATGTCGGTGCGAATTCTTCCGTAATGACGAACGCGGTCTGGAAAGCGGCCGTGGGCCTCCACAACATCTCGGTGAGGCTGGACCCGGAAAGCAGCATCGTCGAATCCGATGAGACCAACAATGAGGCCCATGAGATGGTAGCCGTGAACGATGTTCCTGTTGCCGTCATGGTCCCCTCCAGCGCTCGTGCGATGACGGGTGAGAACATAAGGCTCGACGCCTCTCTCTCGCACGATGACGTTCACGGTATCGAGGATTATCTTTTCGAAATGGGTGACGGCAACTCCAGCGGTTGGACCGTCTCTTCATCCTACGAATGGAGCTATGCCCGGGATGATAACTATACCATAACGCTAAGGGTCAGGGATGGAAAGGGAGCTATCAGCGTACCCTTCCTTACAGTCATCGAGGTCCTCAACAGACCCCCCATTGCAGCTGCCTCGTCCAATATGAGCAGGGCATTGACATTGGTCCCCATCCGGTTCACCTCCGGAGCCCTTGACATCGATGGTACGGTCTCATGCAAATGGGATTTTGGCGATGGTTCGCATTCTGAGGAGAACGACCCTGTGCATACTTACCTCAAGAGGGGTACCTACGAAGTGGTCCTTGAGGTATTGGATGATGACCTGGCATACACCACATCATCGTTGAACATCAATATCGATGGGAGGGTACCGAGCGCATCCATCGCCCTGCTGTCAGATCAGGGTGATATCAGGACCGAGTTCCTGCTAAGAGCGAACGTCTCGGACCTTGACGGGACGATAGCTTCTTACCAATGGGACCTCGATGATGGGTCATATTCGAAGGAGGCATCCTTGTACCATGGTTACGAACGCCCGGGGACCTATTCCGTAAGACTGACCGTCAAGGATGATGATGGAATGAGCGCTGTCAGCACCGTCAATGTTCTGGTCAAGGACACACCTCCGACGGCCGTTGGTTCATGCTTTCCCCTTGAGGCCCTGACGGGAGAGCAGATAGAGTTCGACGGAAAGGCTTCATCGGACCTTGAGGGGAACGTTACATGCATATGGGACTTCGGCGACGGGAACGGTTCGGTGGGTGATCTGGTCCATCATGCTTACGGGAGCCCAGGGACCTTCGGTCCGGTGCTACGGGTCTTTGACCAGGCCGGGTCTGAGGACCTGTTAGAGCTACCGGAAATCCATGTGGTCAACAGCCCCCCGTATGCCATCTTCACTGTCCATGGTCAGCAACTGGTGAACTCAACCCTCGTGTTCGATGGGTCGCTGTCCCGTGATAGGGAGGGACCTCTTGGTTTTAAATGGGACCTCGGTGACGGTACCAAGGGTGAGGGGCCGGTCATAGCCCATTTCTATATCGGAACTGGCAACTACACGGTGGAGATGAACATAACCGACATCAATGGTGCGAGCGATGAGGTTCGAACGGTCGTCTGGATCAAGGATGTACCGACCGACGAAGAAGGACTTCCCGACGATGATGTGGATGGGGAGGACGATGATGACAGGAACGATCTGGAGAATTTGGTGTGGATACTGTTCATATCCAATATTGTGGTATTCCTAGTGGCACTCTCCCTCATGATGATGCTGGTCCGAATGAGGAAGGGAAGTATGGGACCCCCATCGGACGGTATGGAATGATATAATCACAAAATGAATATAAAACCATGTTAAAGGACTTATTTAATTATATGCTTTCATCTTTTTCGTTCAGCTTTGAAAAGAATGGTTCAACAACCCTACCATTACTGGTTAATAATCAGAAAGTCAGGTCTAAATATACTTAAATAGGGTCCCGACCTTTTTTTCCTTGACCCGGGACGGGTCCGGAAGGGGTCATCCATGGAGCGATCTCACCAAACCTTGATGGTAATTTCCATCCTTGTTGCGGGCCTCTTGCCTGGGTGGGCCGGGGCTTGGGAAAGCAATACGGATCGAACGGATGTCCCCCTCCCCATAACAGAGGACCTTGATGATGAGGGACATTACTGCTATTTCACGGAGAACATAGGGCAATGGGATGATGATGTCCTTTTCTTCGGGAGATGTGGCCTGGGCTCCGTGACCATCCTTGAAGAGGGCATAGTCTATTCCATCGATGACCATTATAAGGTAAGGACCCTTAAAGTGAACTTCCAAAATGGAAAGGTCAGGTCGTGCAAGGCCATAGGTGAGATGGGCTTCCCGACCAACTACCTCATAGGGAGCGACCCCGAAGGTTGGGTGGTTGGGGCAATAAGCTATGAGGAGATAGTCCTTGAAGAGGTATGGGAGGATGTGGATATCCGATATCGTTTCAATGGTCAAGACCTCAAGTACGATGTATTACTGGGTCCACGTTCGGACCACAGAGATGTGACCTTCAACATGGAAGGCCATGAGGTCCTCGAGATCGGCTCCGATGTTCTATCCATAGGTCTTTCAGGCGGGATAGGACTTGTGGATTCTGGTCTGATGGCCTACGACCCGACCGGTTCGGAGGTGCCCGTCGGATTCAAGCTGATAGACAGCTCATCCTACGGTTTCGAGCTTGAAAGACGACCTGGTGAAGTCGTGACCATCGATCCGTTGGTATATTCCACTTACTTCGGAGGGTCCTATGATGATGGTGCAAAGGTCGTGACCGACACAAGCGGTTCGATGTACCTCGTTGGAGCGACCGACTCCACGGACTATCCGGTCACGCCTGGTTCATTCGATGGATCGATGTCGGGTTGGAATGATATCAGCGTCACGAAGCTGACCGGCTCGGGGAGAGGGATCATCTATTCGACCTATATCGGTGGTACCAATTTCGAGTTCTCCCCATCGGCCTTCGCAGACGAGAAGGGGTATCTCTACGTCACAGGGGGGACCTCTTCCATCGATTTCCCCACTACCCTTGGGGCGTTCCAGGAGCATAATGTGAACACATACTATAGCGATATCTTCGTCCTGAAGCTCAATGTCTCTGGCGACAGTTTGATCGCCTCATCATATATATCCGGGGACTGGTACGAATCCACATATGACATCCAGGTCATGAACGGTAACGTGTACCTGTGCGGGCAGATGGAATCGCACGACTTCCCCTCCGAGAACGGGCATGTTAGCGGTGTCCACGGAACGGCATTCTTCATGATGATGGACGGCAACCTTTCAAGTATCCTCGATTCTGCTTTCTGGGACACACCTGGGTCCGAAATGGCCAAATGCCTGGATGTGGACTGCAGAGGGTCCGTTGTCATCGGAGGTACATCTTCGGACCCCGGGTTCCCTGTCACCCCAGGGGCCTATAGGACGAACCTCGCCACCATGATGTCACCCAATATATTCATCATACGCTACGACCCGGCCACGGGGACGGTCCTTTTCTCGAGCCTTATGGGAGGCTATTCCTCCGATATCATCAATGATATTGTGTTTGACAGAAAGGGGGACATATACTTCGCAGGGGCCACCTTCGGGTACGGAGCCAACCATTTTCCGACCACCCAGGGAGCCTTCGATGGCTTGATGAACGGTACCAGGGACGGGATCGTAGGTAAGCTCTCAGGAAATGGTACGGCGTTATTGTTCTCGACCCTCGTCGGAGGGGACAACGAGGACTATGTGGATTCCATAGTCATGGATGCAGTGGACCGGCCCTTCATCGCCGGCCATACGAATTCGGCATCATCACTTCCGGTCACGAAAGGTGCTTTCCAAACGGGCCTTAAGGGAGGGATGGATTGTTTCATGACCACACTGACCCCCGATGGGGCTTCAGTCCTCTTCTCCACGTACCTTGGGGGATCGCTTGACGACCTTCCGAGCTCCATCGCAATGATAGGAACGAACCTGTCGGTCGTTTGCGGCACCACATCATCCACGGATTTCCCAACGACGAACGGACCATTGAGGGGCAACCTTTCCGGTGGCATCGATATTTTCCTTAGCGTCCTAGAGTATGATTCGGTTCCTAGCGAACCAAGGAACCTCACGGCCATCTCAGAAGGGGTCGATATCTTCCTTGAATGGGACCCTCCGACATACAATGGGAGCACGCCAATAGTCAACTATTCGATCTATAGAGGGGTCAAGGAGGATAATCTCTCATTGCTATCCATCCAGGGCAACCAATGTTCATTGATCGATACCGGGACCGAGTTCGGAGTGGAATATTTCTATTCGGTATCGGCATCGAACCTCCTTGGAGAGGGACCTATGAGCGGGACCGTTTCCAATACAACTCTTTCAGTTCCAGGTCTGCCCAGGAACCTGACCGCCTCGGCAGAGCTTGACAGCATCATCCTGACCTGGGACCACCCCATGTCCACAGGCGGATGCCCTCTGTCCGGGTACACCCTTTTCAGGCAGATAGAAGGGGGTCACATGTCCATGGTCTCGATGATGGGACCTAAAGATAGGGAATATGTCGATGTTCAGATCAAAGATGGTATCCAGTACACCTATAATCTGACCGCTCTGAACAAGAAGGGACCTTCGACCGGGAACGCGACCGTCTCCATCAGGTCCGTATCTGTCCCCACTCCACCTAGGAACCTTACGGTTGCAGGAGGGAACGGCAATATCTCCCTATCTTGGGAACCTCCTGAGGACAGCTTTGGATCCGCCCTTGTACGCTACAGGATCTACAGGACGTACGATACGGATATTTGTGTGATACATGGCTCGGTCCCAGGGCACCAGCTCTGGTTCGATGACCTCTACCTGGAGAACGGGAGGGACTATTCTTATCACATCACTGCGGAGAACATGAAGGGCGAATCGGCCCCGTCAAGGACGGTCACGACCTTCCCCAGGACCGTTCCTTCGGCCCCAACAGCATTGACCTGTTCTGTCGAGGGGAACCTCATAAGGTTGGAATGGGGCCTCCCTGAGGATGATGGGGGTATGCCGGTCCTTGGGTACAGTGTCCTATCAGGTCCCAATAGAATGGATATGACCGAGGTCTCTATCATATCATCAGATGATGCCAGGACCTACCTGGACCCGGCTCCCTATGATGGCGTTATGAGGTTCTACTCCATCACCTGCTTCAATGCGGTCGGACCCTCCGAGATGACAGCTATGGTCTGCACACCTGAGATGGGTCTTCCCTTACCACCTTTGGACCTCAAGGCGGTCCCTGGTGATTCATCCATTGAGCTTTCCTGGGACGTTCCCTCGAACGATGGCGGTGCAATGGTGCTCAGTTACATGGTCCACAGGTCAATGGGGGTAGGACCCCTGATTATGGTCAAGGAGGTCCCCGCTGACGGTCCGCTCGGTATTTACGATCAAGGGCTGACGAATGGTATGACCTATACATACCGGGTCAGTGCTGTTAACATGATAGGAGGATCGATGCTCTCAGACCCGGTGTCTTCGGTCCCGGTCGGACTTCCCGACCCACCTACGAATGTCACCATAAAAGAAGGCGATGGCTCCATCAAGATCTCCTGGAACCCTCCAACAGATGATGGAGGGTCAGCTATCAGAGGCTATATGGTACTGAGGGGAAAGGAGGGGACGGACCTTCTTACTGCAGGGACCTTTGGGTATGATAGAAGGGTGCTCAATGATACAGGCCTCATCAACGGTGAGGTCTATTTCTATGCCTTGATCGTGATGACGGATGTTGGGGGGTCGGACCCCAGTGGGGTCGTGAGCGCGAGCCCATGTTCCACCCCTGGCAAGGTAGACGGACTATCTGTGGAACTGGTAAGCGGGAGCGTGCTCATCAATTGGTCCCCCCCGGTATTGACAGGTGGCAGACCGATCATCGGTTATGAGATATCCAGAAGGACCGACGGCAATGGATCGTTCATGCTGATAGGTACCTCTTCGAACGTGACCCGCTTCCTGGACCCTGGACCAGCTCCTGGGAGGACCTATGAATATTCCGTCGTTCCCTTCAATATGGTCGGGAAGGGTGTGAGCGATGTTAGATCGGTCCATATCTTCGCCGAAATAGAGGAGCCTGATCAGGGAACGGACCTTTCCATCTACCTGATGGTCGGAGGCTCAATGCTCGTTCTAATAGCGGTGCTGGTAATATACGTATTTGCAAGAAGGTCCAGGGATGGAGGGATGGTGAAGGTCGAGGATTGGTGTGATGAAGAGATCGAGGAATGACCTGGGTCCTTTGATAGAAAAAGGTCACTAAAGATTAGGTCCCAAGACCTACGGGTTCGAACCCTCTGGTCTATGATCTATGGGAAAGTAAGCCACCAGAGGGACTATAATCATTTTACGGGCAAATTGTCAATTGTTCTAGAACGAAGAATTTGTCCAGATCTCTAAGAGAAGATAAAAAAAAAGTAGAATAAATTATTAATATCATTTGAGGTCCAGATAGGTAAAATCGATTTTATATAAATTATAAATATACTATTCTATCATATGATTCGCTGTCGGTTCGCTGTCAACGATATTCACAAGGGTCCTTTCATGGAGAACGAAAAAGTCCTACATGGAAATCTAAGATGGAGATGAGAAGATGAAAGAAATTTTCATGGGAAAAATCAAGTCCGTATGCTTCATAGCCATGGTCTGTATATCCACCTTAATCATCACTTCTGATCATATTGAATATACTCAAGCATTATCAGGAACAAAAGTAAGTGGTAATATCAATTTGAACACAACTTGGACCAATAAGAGTGACCCGTATATAGTCACAGGGAATATAATCATCCTTGATAACGCGACCTTAACGATTGATCCGGGTGTCGATATAAGATTCAGAGGTTTTTTCAAGATCAAGGTTGAAGGGATCATTAAAGCCATTGGAAGCGAAACTGATCCGATAATATTCACCTCCGATTCGGCCAATCCCAAACCTGGTGATTGGGACACTATCGATTTTTCAAGTATAACGGATGATAAGAGTTCGGAGATAAGGTTTTGTGGCATCCAATATGCATTTAATGGTATCAATATCTTGGACCAAGGACCAACCATTTCCAACAATACAATCAAATACTGCAAAAACATAGGGATATATATTCGTCTATTAAGCTATAATGCAATAAAAAAGGATTTTGTGATAATTGCAAACAACACGATCTCAAATAATGGTAAACAAGGTATTTACCTATTATCTTGTTCTGGGTTGATAATCAATAACAGAATCGATTCAAATGCTTTCGAAGGGATCCTCATCAATGGCGATAGATCATATCCCACGATTATGAAAAATACGATAACGAACAATCTCGATGGAATTGAGCACCAAGGTTCAGCTTCTTCAAATATAATGAATAATCTCATTCTCAGGAACCATGGATATGGTATCTGGGTCGAGGACTACACACCGAAATCGATCATTAATTACAATACGATCGTGAAGAACAATGTCGGCATTTTGTATAAGCATGGAGCACCTGATATTAGTTATAACAACATTCTTGATAATTATATGTATAACATAGAATCGAATGATGAGACGAAATTAAATGCGATAAACAACTACTGGGGGTCGACCAACATCTCATTGATCGAAGAGGGTATTTATGATTATTACGACCGCTCCGATTATGGCATAATTGCTTTCAAACCATTCCTGAATTCCTATTACATCAAATCTCCCGTCTATATTTCTAACCAGCCACCCGTGACAGATGTTGGGCCAGATATCATGAAGTATGTAAATGAGACTTTCCGTGTGCATGCATCCAGCTCTTATGACCCTGACGATGACCTCCTCTATTATCATTGGGACTTTGGTAATGGAATGGCCCTCTATTCGGGAACGACCCCTTGGATCAAATGGATGTATACGAATCCGGGGAACTATACTTTGACGTTGACAGTTAATGATGGTCTTACATCCAATAATGATTCCTGCATTGTGACCGTAAAGAACGGAAACAGACCCCCTGTTGCCAATGCTGGTCCGGACCGTGCAATTAGAATCGGTGAGGTGATCGATCTCGATGGGAGCGGATCTTATGATTCTGACAATGATTCTCTTGAATACCAGTGGCAATTAGGGCAAAGTACACACCCGCTTGATCACGATTGGAATGATGATGCAAAAAGGTCTTTCGCATTTGAGAGAGAAGGTGAATTCACCATCACGCTTTGGGTAACAGACGGAAGATCATCTGATTCGGATTTTTGCATTATCGAAGTATTGGGACCTGATTCAAACCGTCAACCGATTGCAGAAATTGGGGATAATATTGTAGCTGAACAATGGGAAATGATTACTTTCACAGCAGAAAAGTCCTTTGACCCTGAGGGGGATGAATTGGAATTCAGTTGGAACTTTGGTGATGGGAATTCAACCGATTGGCGTTCTGATCATGAAATGGTCCATTTTTATTCTCTTCCGGGAGTATATGAAGTTCAGCTCGAAGTAACGGACAAAAAATCGATATCACGCGATCACTGTTTAGTAACGATTATTAAATCAGCTACCGAGAATCAACCTCCAGTGGCGATTGCATTTTCTTCGAGAGTTCAGTATTCATTCAATGAGAAGATCGAAATGAATGGATTGATGTCGTTCGATCCTGAAAATGGTAAACTGGAGTATGTATGGCATTCGGATAAGGATGGAATTATTGGAAACAACGTTACCTTAAGAACATTTTTAACCGTTGGGGTCCATACCATCACCCTGAAGGTATCCGATCCGTATGGAACAATGGATGATGATATTATTATCATAGAAGTTAAAGTTCCGAAGACTCTTGTAGATTATGATGGTGATGGATACAGTGATGAGATCGATTTATTTCCTTTTAACTCAACGGAATGGACAGACACGGATGGAGACCGGATCGGTGATAACACCGATGTTTTTCCATATGATCCGAAAGAATGGAAGGATAGAGATGGAGACGGAATCGGAGATAATTCGGATGCTTTCCCGACGGACCCAGCTGCTTCTATAGATCGTGATGATGATGGGTATCCGGATATATGGAATCCGGGTAAGTCGGAGAAGGATTCAACCCTTGGATTGTCAATCGATCATTTTCCTTATGATAAAGGGAGATATTTAGAGAGAGAAGGAAAAGTCATCCCAGTTACTGTGATAGTAATGTTCGTTCTCATACTGTATTTATTTATATTCCTCACCATTATGTTATTCATTCAAAATCGGAGAATTGGAAAGGACCCGAGAACGATCAAAAGATACAAGAGGGAAATAGCAAACGAGGGGTATGATAAAATAAATCCAATACCGCGGAAATTGAGATTGGGTCTCCTAAGGGGGAAACTTGAGGAAAAGAAGATCACTCCAGAGACTTATGAGGAGATCAGGGAGATGATAATAAAATTGGGAAACCAATAAGAGGAGAATACGGATGCCGTTTCATGATATCACTATTGATAATCCGGTACGGAGCAGACTCTACGATATTATCAACTGTGAGCCAGGGATCACTTTCAAAGAGCTGAGTCGAAAGGTCAATTACTCCGTTGGAACCCTTCAATACCATCTCGGGATCTTACAGAAGGAAGAAATTATTCGAAAAGAGTTGAAGAACGGAGAGAGAGCCTACTATGTCTTTGAAACAAAATCCTTTAACGTCATATCTTCTATCTTTGGATCGAAGGATCAGCTCAGTAGTTTTCAGAGAGAGATTCTTACTGTCATCACCGATAATCCCAAGATCTCACAGAATGAGATCACCGATGTAATGAGGGTTAACCGGTTTATACTGCATTATCACTTGAAATGTCTTTTGGATCGCGATTTGATTCAGAAAAGGAAGATCGGAAGAGTGGTATACTATTCGAGAGTCGATGAAGAGGAAATGAAAAGGAGATTACTCTTGAAATTAATAGACGAGCTTCTTTTGGATAAGATTGATGAACAAACATATCAGAGATTGAAAAAAGTTATATTATAAATATATTTAATAATATTATTAAAGAATTCATCAATATTCCTGGTGGCTAAATATATTCGACACAGTTCAAGAAGATATTGATGATTCAATCTTTCTTTGGGATTAAGCGGGTCCTGTAATAAATCCAGGAAAAAGGATTCCATAGTATTGATTAAAGCTAAGAAAGAGATGTTTTCTGTTTCTCAGCGTATTTGATCCATCTCTCTTTCTGTTGTTCAGACCTGAGATACACATCGACCCGCCTTTTTCTGATAGTCTCGGTCTTGCCCATAGGAGAGTGATTCAGGTGGATGTTTAATAAATTTCGGGTAAAAATGGAAGAGCCACCAGAGGGATTCGAACCCTCGACCTGCTGATTACGAATCAGCCGCTCAACCGGGCTAAGCTATGGTGGCATTTTTTCGAAGGTAATCATCGTTACTTTATTAACCATTCCATCCTCGGACCATTTCTGGGGGCTAAGTTTCCTTTACGATCCCTTCGAACCTGGCAGACGGCAGGAACAACATGAACTTCGCTCCGGCCTTGTGGTTCCCGGTGACCCGGTCCTCCACCCAGATCTTCCCATTGTACCTCTCTGCGATGCCCCTTACGACCGAGAGCCCGAGACCGGACCCTGGGAGATTGCCGTCCTGCCTGAACCTTCTGTCGAACAGCCGCTCCTTCATATCGTCGGGGATGCCCCTGCCATGGTCCGAGAACGATAGCAGGAAGCCGTCAACGTTGTTGTATCTGTAATCCTTGATATCGAGGTCGATGTCCACTTCCTTGCCCTGTGAGTTCGTGATCGAGTTCCTGAAGATGTTGAGGACAAGGTCGTCTATCATCTCATCGCACCGCACTATGAAAGGTCCCTTGTCCTGGGCCTCGAAGTTCAACAGGATGTTCCTATCGCCGAACTGCTTCCTGACCTTCTCGAGGTTCTTCAGGACCCGCTCCTCCAGGTCGGTTATGCTGAGCTCAGGGGACTGCCTCTGGATCTTGGAGAGAGATTTGACCTTGGATATCATCTGATTCGACCTCTCGAGCGCGGACCTGCACTGGGCGATGTACCTTCTCAGATCCTCGCTCTGCTTGGACCGTGTGAGCTTCTCTCCCATCAGGTCCAGAAAGCCCAGGACGCTTGTATTGATATTGGAGATATCGTGGGACAGGAGGTCCATATAGAGCTCGGTCTGGGATTTGCTCTCCTTGAGCTTCTCCTCCATCCGGACCCTGTTAGTAACGTCCCTTCTCGTCCCCTTGACCCCCTTGATCTTCCCTTCCTTGTCGACCCTTACCAAGGAGACCTCGAACTGGCGCTCATCCTCCCCCAGCCACTTCCTCTCTATTCCCTTGACATCGCCCTTGTCCAGGACCTCGCGGAGCATCCTGAAGAACTGGATGTCCTCGAATCCCTTGAAAACGGGGCTTCCAAGGGCCAGGTCGAAACCGCATTGCCTGACGAAACTGGGGTTCAGGAGAGTGAAGGTGGCGTTCCTGTAGAAGGTTATGGTCATCGCTTCTATGTCCTGCATCTTCTCGAACGGAACCTGCATCTCCGCCTCATAGACACCTTCGTCCACACGGTCAAGTATGTCCAGGGTCCTCTCCCTCTCGAGCATCACCTCCTGGTTCAGGAAGGCGTTGACTATGGCAAGGGAAATGTGGGCCCCCATGAACTCGAGCTTCTTTAGGTCGGTCTCCGTGAAGAAACCTGGCGAATCGTTGACCAGAGCGATTATTCCAACGACCTCGCTCTCGGCTGTGACGGGAACGACCACAGCGCTCCTGTACTTCAGGATGTCAACGACATCCCTTGTCGTCCTCCTGTCCCCTGACGAGTCCTTTATGACCATCCCCTCTCCGGTCTGGGCGACCAATCCGGTCAGGTGGGTGCCGAGATGGATCTTCTGGTACTTCATCGCATAGCTCGCATCGAACTTGTATGTGGCCTTGAGCTTGATATCGCTCGAGCCCTTCTCCCTGAAGAACAGGGCGCCACCGCTTGCCCCGAAACCCTTGCATAGGACCTCAAGGATATTGGGCATCAGCTCCTCGGGCTTCGTGAAGGAGGTGACCACCCGGGCCAGTTCTGCCCTCATATGGATCTCGTGCTTCAGCCTCGAGACCTCCGATTGGAGTTCTTTGACCACGATCGATGGTTCGGTGCTCGGTTCGTCCGGCATACGGCTTTTGGCATGATAGCAACAACTACTTAATCCTAATCCTTGGATGGGAGGTGATGCCCTGATGACTGGCCGTAGGTCGGGCCGGATGCGCTTCAAAGGCCATGCATGACCGTAAACGATTATTACGGAGTAAGCTATGCCCTTCACATGGCCCGGTTCAACTTGGACAGAAAGCGCAGGAACATGCTCATTGCCGGGGTATCCCTGGCCATCCTGCTCCTTTTCTCCTCCCTTGCGTATATGCTTCTCAGGGAGGAAGGGCCCAAAGGACCGAAGTACGATCCTTCTTTGGACCTTCCAGAGGAATATGGGGTCCTTATGGAGATGCCTGTTGATGAAGAGGGATTGATGTTCTCCACCCTTCTGTCATCCCTTGTGGTTGGGCCGGAGGGGGATTACCATCCTTTCTTCGTTCTCACGGAGGACGGCTCTCTCGATGCCCATCAGATGGATACCATATCCTCACTGGGCCTTGAGACGATGGATTTCCTCCTGTTCGGAAAGGACCCTGAAGCCACCTTCCCCGCCGAGGGCCAGGTGAAGGTCGCAGGGAAATATGACATGGGCCCGCTGAGCCTGGGCAGGTTCAAAGGGTTCGATGGCCTATTGACCGTCAAGGACCATGAGGAGGGTCTCTGGGCAGCCCCGATAGCACGGCTCACGAACAAGGTCCTTGTCGGTGGCCCCTCCACATATGGATCGCAGGATGATGCGTGGTCCGATCTCAAAGAGCTCAACGTACCCTTCGATTATTTGATGGTCGTGAATCCGCAGGACCTCAGCGCCCAGACGCTCCATGCCTCTCCCGGGTATAACGGTTCGGACGACAATTTCCACATTCCAGCACTATCGGCGGTCGCAGGGGAGGTGGCAGCATACAGGTCGGCTTACGTATTGACCGAATACTCGCCCTCGACCCAGGAGATAGGGGACATGGACCTCGAACTCAACACAAGGGCAATAGGGTATTATCTGGCCTTGAAGGAAGCCGCGCTCAATTACGGGATACCGACTTATGTCGTGCTGATCGGTTCCGCATCGGCGGTACCGCAGTTCCAGCTCCCTGACCAGACGTCATCGGACCCCAACAGTGTGGAAGGGGACTTTTTGGTCAGTTCCGATGTCGCTTACGGCTTCCTTGGGGATGACCCTTACTACATGGACTCGGCCGTTGGGAGGTTGGTGAACCTCAACGTCCAGGGCATGTCGAACCAGGTGGTCAGGACCTACATGTTCGATTCGTTCAAGGAGACGGTCAGCGTCGATTACACCACAGGGAGCGAGGAGATGGCATGGAGGAACCATGGGACCTCGTTCTCTGGCTATGAGATCACCTATGAGAGGGGCCAGGTAACCCCTGCCAGGTTCTGGTGCAGGGATGCCGAGGACGAGGGGATGACCTATGATTACATAGGTCCCACTGGGGTCGGGAGGGACATACTCATCGGAGACGGTGTCGACCCCAAGACCCCAGCGGACATGAACGCCGCCATGGAGGCATCCGGTTTCATCGCCTACAGGGGCCATGGGTCAGAGTACGGTTCCCTGTACATGGTCCCTTACGCTGTCAGCGGTTCTGAGAGCGGAGTGCTGCGAGCTGAGGAAGTAAGGGAGATGCTCCTCCCCCCCCAGGTAGGTTTCTGGGTCGCCTGTATGAACACGAAGATACACGGGGCGGGTTGGTGGAAACCAGCAGAACCGATAGATATCCAGCGGACCTTCGCATTGAACTACCTCTACGGCGGTGCGATCATAGCAGGCGGGGCGACAGAGGTCAGCTTCTCCAATGTCATGCAGGACACCTCCTCGGCATCCGAGGAATGGCTCCCTGGTGTGATCGTGGGGAGGTGGGGTGACGGCAATTACGAGTGGGACCTGAACGATGCGTGGTTCGCTTTCTTCTGGGACGCTGTCCTGGACAAGGAGGCGGACCATCCCACCGTGGGCCAGGCCCTGAGGTGGGCAGAGAACCGCTATATCCACAATCCCATCCACGATAAGAAGGTCAGCCCCTTCATCCAGGAGCTGGATGACCCCGACTGGCAGGGAGGTCTCCTTGGAGCCCACTGGAAGGAAGTGTCCATGTTCACCATCTACGGGGACCCTGCGTTCAGCCCTTCAGTGAACAAGCCGGGTGAGAACTCCTATAGACCCTGGGTCAACGGACCTGATGACACAGGTGAACCTTGAACATCACGGCTCTCTCAGTTCGAGCTTGCCCTTGCCCCTGACGAACAGGACAGGGACCCCTCTTTTGAGCAGATTGTCCCTCAGCTTCCTGTCCATGGTCAGGACGGGCCAGGACATGTTCACAGCAAGGTTGAAAATGGGTGCATCTCCCCTGCCTTTGATGTCGATGGTCTCGTATTTCGATGAAAGGGCGAGGGCGGCCTTGGCGAGCCTTTCCCCTTTTCCAGCTAGAAGTTCCAGCTCCCTTATGACCGGTGTAGGGATTATCGGCCTTACCCCGGGCAGTACCCTTTCGAGCTCGAGGTCCAGATTGAACGAGAACTGGAACGGGGCTATGAGGGCGTTCGAATCGAGTATGAGCCTCTTGGTCCCTTCCAGAGGCATGGAACCCTTCCCCCCCTAACGGATCATTCCGTAACCGATGAGCCTGAACTTGCTGCCGACCCTTCTGCTGATGGCGACCCTCTGTCCCGGCTCGGCGCAGACGGGCATCTTCAGGTTCAGTTCGACCTTGTCCCCCTGAGGGGATGTGACGATGCCTACCGTGGTCGATGTTCCAACATTGAGCATAAGGACCTCGCTGGTCCTTATCTTCTCCACCTTGGACTCAACATCGAGGCCGACGAGGTATTCCATCAGGTGGACCTCCAGTGACATCTTGTCCAGGACCTCAGGGAGATGTCCTGGCAGTCCGACCACGGAGCCTATTAGAGAATCGGATTTGGTCAGCGCTGGATCGAGCCCGGTCCCTATGGCGGCAAGGCCCCCCGGTGTTATGTTCTTCCTAGGCTTTCCACCCGCCATCAAGGATAACACTTGGGTCCTCAATGGTCTGAAGACCATGTTGGATGTCCCCTTCTCCCCCACCTGGATGCCCGGCCTTATCTCGATCTCGTCGCCTTCGCTGAGGACCCCCCGGATAAGGGAACCTCCCAGTATTCCGCCGCAAAGGTCCTTGTAATCCATGCCTGGCTTGTTGACATCGAACGACCTGGCTATGTACATCCTCGGGTGCTTATCGCTCTTATGGGGCTGTTCCTTGATGAACTTCTCTATGAACATGATGAGTATGTCAAGGTTCGATCCGTGATGGGCAGAGACCGGGACGATTGGGGCGTTCTCGGCAACGGTGCCTTTGACGAAGTCCTTGATCTGCTGGTAGTTCTTCCTTGCAGATTCCTCTGTCACCAGGTCTATCTTGGTCTGGACGATTATGACGTTCTTTATCCCTATGAAATCGAGCGCCATCAGGTGCTCCCTCGTTTGGGGCTGGGGGCACTTCTCGTTGGCGGAGATGAGGAGGAGGGCGCCGTCCATTATTGCCGCGCCAGAGAGCATGGTGGCCATGAGGGTCTCGTGCCCGGGAGCATCGACGAAGGATACGGCCCTCAGGTGCTCGGTCTTGGCCCCGCAGTGAACGCACTTGACGGCAGTGGTATAGCACTGCGGTTCCGGGCATTTTGGGCACTTCATGAACTGGGCGTCAGCATAGCCGAGCTTGATGGTTATACCGCGCTTGATCTCCTCGGAATGGGTGTCGGTCCAGACACCGGTCAGGGCCTCGGTGAGGGTCGTTTTTCCATGGTCGACATGACCGACCAATCCTATGTTCACGACCGGCGGGTTCTTGACCTTCATTTGGTCTCCCCTTGTTTCAACTGGTCCTCTATGGGCCTGGGTCCGTAGGATGTCACCTTCATATTTATCTGGACTATCTCGGATGAGATGGTGTTCCCCCGTATGGTCTTCCTCTTGCGCTGGCCCTCGTGGGCCGGATGGTATCCCAGACCCTCGGAGAGAAGGACCCTCTTCCTCTGCTGGCCTGGAAGGTCGTTCCTCATCGGGAATCCGTCCTTGTCGGAGCCGCCGGTTATCTTCAGCTTGTAGCCGGGGAGGGAGACGAACAGGCCGTCGAACTCGTCCCCTATCTTCATCCCCAGGAGCCTATTGGCATGCTGGCCCGAGACCTGGGCATTGTAGGCCTTGCCGTTCTTGATATCCGCTATCACTGCTTTGAACTCTACCATCTTATCACCGTTCCTCAGCGGACCGTTCCTCAGCTCAGATCTCCATCAGGTGCTGAGCAATCTCCTTCCTGACGTTCTCGTCCAGGGGAAGCGTTATGGACTTGCCCTTCTGGAACTGCTTTGTATCGTCCTGTTTGAAGTAGCCCCTGGAGAGGGAGATGAACTCGGTCTCTCCCCTGCTGCCGCCAACGGCCTTCTTGCGGGCCACCTCTATGAAGTTCCTCTTCCCGAACGGGATAGTCTTGAAGTTTATCGTTTCGAACTCGACCATTGTCGGTCCTCCGGTTCGGTTGGGACAATAAGTTACCGTATATAACGTTTTGTCCTTCGTACTAGACGTGGCCCAGGGGTGTTTGAAGAGGTCGGACGGTGCCACCCCTAAAAGAACGTTTATAAATCTTGACGGCTTCCCAGTCCCAAATGGCCATGAATAGGCAGCCATCTTCCAATAAAGTATTTCTATCCCGTGGACCGATGTACTGCCACACCTAGCATAGCTCGTATCGGAGGAAGAAAAATGGACAAGAACCGAAGGGCCTTGGCCCTTTACCTGACAGTGTTTGCGGTCGCCTTCCTGCTGGCGGTCCCGTTCCTTGACATGATGGCGACCGGAGCCACCTTCAGCTTCCAGAGTACGTTGACGAACGACAACGTGGAGCAGGAAAGGATTAAGATGACAGCTTTGGGCTCAGGCAGCACAGCTCAAATATACCTGGTTTACGAAGACGCTACGACAGCAGGTCCTACTTCTCAACATATTTTTTTCAAGCGGTCGGTGAACGGAGGACAGACCTTCGACGCTCCTTTCGATTTCCTCGCCTCATGGACCTCGACTTCCCAAAGGCAGAGATGGCCAACTATCGCAGTTCATGAGGGGGTCTCCACGACAACGATTGCGGTAGCATATATTGATAACACACCAGACCCATTATTCCTTGATTATACCATTACATGCAGGATATCTACAGATTTAGGTGTGACCTGGAGCTCAGATTATACTGTTGTGCCTGAGGCAAGGAATAATTATAGAGAGATTCAGATCGCTTTTGATCCGAATGGAAACCTTTTCCTTATCTATACTTTTGGCGCGATAGGTGCAGGCTATTATTACGTATGTTATTCTCAGAATTTTGGGCAAACATGGTCCTCTTCTTACCAGGTACCTCTTCCCGATGGTTCAGCTGAGAGAATCTATAAACAGGCCACACTGGCTTCAGATGGAGTCTCTTTGGGCATTGCCTACCAATCTAATCCGAATTGGAAACATAAGATCTTTTTTGTTAAAGTCCCAATTTCGAGCCTTAGCAGTGGATCTCCATCTTGGTCCACTCCTCTTTTAATGAATTTCCTGTATGGACCAAAGGACCCAGAAGGTTGGTTACCGGTCCTGACAGCACGCAAAGATGTCTTCCACTTATCATGGTGGGATTTCGAGACCGATGCCGGTGGCAGTTATGAAGCTGAGAACACACTGGCGAGGGACCGACCATGTATCAAATACACCAGGTCAATAGACCATGGGAACTCCTTTAGTGTTGGTACGAAGATATATACCAAGGTTAATAAAACAACTTCACCCCCTACCTGGATTTCCGCCCCATCGATGGACACATCCTCGTCTGGATTGATAGCGATAACCTATGCCGAGGTCGTTGGAGGGTTGACCAACATTTATCTGACCACCTCAAATGATGGAGGTTTGAGCTGGAGCCAAAAAAGCAGAATTAACAGCTTCTTCCCAGAACATGATATATCTTCGAGGTACAATGGGAAAGATGGCACTACCAAAGATAATCCAGAGATAACTTTCAAAGTTGCTATTGATATCTCCAGTGGTGTTTTTTCTACCTGGTTGGATAGACCATCATCCTCCGAGGACAAGGAGATAATGTTCTCGAAATCGATCGTGAATACACCACCTGTAGCGATAGCGGACCTGAAGCTTAGGGATTACGATGAGACGTGGGGGGATGTCCAGTGGTCCATAAACAGGGAGCCGGACTTCATGGAGTACAGGACCCATATATCGACGACACAGGGGTTCCTTCCTAACTATGTGCCCTTCCCTGCAGGGACACTTTACAATGTCTCCAAGAACCAGGCGATGAACTATGAGCTATTCAAGAACCTTGAGCCGGATGCGTTCTACTATGTGAAGGTCGAGGTCGTAGATGATGAGAACGTCACCTCCGCTTCGAACGAGGTCTCGTTCAAGACGAACAGGGTCAATGTGGCACCCATATTCAATAGGGCAATGGAAGACATAGTCATAGAGCTGAACGAGGATTCAAAGCTCGAGAAGGCAATCAATGTCTCGGATTGGGTGGATTACACCCCTTATTCCTTTGAGACCAGATACGATTTTGCGCCTGGAAAGTACATAAAGGACGACTGGTACAATGATGTGTATGACCTATATTTCGAGCTTGAATGTGAGGAGGACAATGCCATTGTCCTAGGGAATCTCTACGATGAATGGCATGGTCAGAACTACTTCTATATCGATTTCAACTCCAACCCCAACTTCAAGGACCAGTCGGGAGATGTCAAGTTCAGGCTCAAGGTGAGCGACCCGGGCAAGGACGGCAGCCTGCTCTCTGTCAAGGACAACAGGGCGAACACATCCTATTGGTTCACGGTCAGGGTGCTTTCGACCAACGATGTACCGGAATGGAAGAGCTTCACGGACCTCATGATAGGGACCGGCAAGGTCACCGATATGGGCAGGGCCGAGGACATCTTCATCCTTGACGATGCCAATACGAGCTGCATAGAGGAGCAGGAGTACAGCTTCAAGGTGAACTGTTTGGACGTTGACGGTGATTTCATAAAGCTAGAGGTCCAGAACGGAGACCCGATGAAGAGCAGGATAGCTGTGAAGAGGGATACGGTAGATCCCAGGCGCGCCGCCGTTTTCACTTTCACCCCGCAGGACTCCGACCTTCCTCTGGTCAAGTTCAACATCACGGCCAATGATGAGAAGGGCGGGATCATCAATATGACCTTCGTCATACCGGTGAAGAACCTAAACGATGAACCCTATTTCCTTACCGTGAACGGAGTGGCTATAGACCCGAAGGGCGACAAGGTGGTCTTCGAGGCCTTTGAGAAAAGCACGCTGACCTTCAACCTCACCGGATGGGACATAGACCCAAGTGAGCTCCTGACATTGTCTGGGTCCCCTTCCACAGTGATCGTGGCAAGGACGGGTCCCGGTGCTTGGGATGTGAGCTTCAAGGTCCCCGACTACAAAACGCGCGTATCCACTTTGAACCTCCTCCTCAGGGACCGTCAGGGCTCCTTTGCCGACCTTACGGTCACGGTGAACATCCTGGATGTACCGCAGATGCCAGAGTTCATCCCTCCAGACCCCATAATGATGAGGACGATTTACGATACGACCGATATCAATGAATGGGGAGGGGCCGGTGGTAAGTTCATAAGGGTCGAGTTCGGAGAGCCAGTTGAGTTCGAAGGTTTCGCTTTGGACCCTGACGGCGACCTCCTGAACTTCACATGGAGGTTCTCGAACGTCAAGGAGAACATGAACTGGACCCTTTACGGAAAGAAGGTCAGTATGAGCTTCTATCCGACCGATAGCAAGCTATCATATGCCAAAAGGGAGAAGTTCAGAATCAACCTGAGCGTTTCCGATGGCGTCTATGGGGCGATCTACGCCTATATGGAGACCTGGGTCGAACCAGACGACGATAATGATAACGACGGCATCCCGGACAACCGCGAGATCTGGTTCTACAATCTGATCGCGGACCCGGAGTCGGGCAGACCAGAGAAACCGGAGGTATGGAAGGACCCGAAGATAAAGGACGATTCCATCTGGGTGAAGTTCGCGGACCAGATAGTCCAGAACTACAAGGACCAGCAAGGCCTCCTTACGGATGAGGTCAAGGCGGAACCTCTGCTCCTGTTCAATCCGGTGGATGACCTGGACAGGGACCGGACAGAGGACAATTTCAGGTACACCAACAAAGAGGAGATGGGCTTCAACATCCCGCAGCAGGAGACCGAGCTGGAGCGTATCCAAAGGGTGAACACCTACTCCATAGACCCTCTAGACCCGCTCGTGTGGCCTGGCCACCAGAGGGTCGATCCCGATGTAATTCCAGATATCATGGATGATGAGGGTATAGAGCCCTGGTTGATCGTTGCCATTTCCGCAATTGCACTTATCATCCTTATAGCCGTCATCACGGTGGTCGTCATCCTCCGCAGGGAGAAGGTCATAGAGAAGAGGGAGGACGAGGACCTGGAAAAGAGGGTCAAGGACCACGAGAAGAGGCAGGCGGTCATCCAGGGCATGTACGGCGTCCAGAAGGCAGGGGATGCCATAGGCCCGGACCAATCGACACTATCTGACCTCACCCTTGATCTGGGCGGTCAGGTCTATCACGAGGAGGGTACTTCAAGCCAAACACTCAAGAGGAAGGACGAACCACAGACCGGACCTCGTAGGGAGAGGGCTGATTCCGGACCGCTCTTCGAGAAATCCGCTCCCAAGCTGGACCTTTCCGAATCTCTGAAGCTCGAGACCATAGACATAAGCGACGATGTGACACAGATGGACCATTCCGGTGTTGACGAAAGCGCGCTCGGAGCGTCCATGGACGACCTCATGGAGGCTGCCGAGGAGTTCGACCCAAATGCGGTGAGGAACGCTGGAGGCAATGTGATGGTCGGTGCGCTCCTCATGGAAGAGCAGATGAAGCTCAGACAGCAGGGCGTACAACCGGGAGGGCCCAGACTTCCCCCGCCCGGACAGGAAGGGGTGCCAATGGCCCCGCCGCCAAGACCGCCCATGCCCGGGGCCCCTCCACTACCGCAGCAGATGCCGCCCAAGAGGCCACAGCAGTGAGCCCTCTCAACAATGGGCCTCTATAGTCGATGTTCGCCCTGGTCGGGGAAAAGTACTTGATGGTGTCAGTTAAATATTGGTGCTATGACAGCGGGCCATATTATAGTCGCCATGACCGGAGCGACGGGTGCCGGGTATGGACTGGAGCTCTTGAAAGCCCTTTCCAGGAGGAGGAAGGAGGGGCTCGAGGTATCACTGATATGCTCCGAGGGGGCGTTGAGGATCATTGAGCGCGAATCCGGCGCCTCGCTGGAGGACCTTGGGACGCTTGTGGACAGGACCGTCATGGCAGGCACCATGGACGATAGGCTTGCATCGGGCTCCAACCCCTTCGATTCCATGGTGATAGTACCCTGCACCATATCCACCGCAGCGAAGGTCCGGGCATCCATAGCCGACAACCTGATAACAAGGGCGGCTGCCGTCGCCCTGAAGGAGAGGAGGAAGCTGGTCCTGGTCGTGAGGGAGACCCCTCTTTCCACGCCTGCCCTGCAGGCTTTGACCGACCTCTCGACCTGGGGTGCCATCGTGATGCCGGCTTCACCGCCCTTCTACGGTCTGGACGATCCATCGGCAAGGGACATCCAGAGGGTCTTCGCCGGGAGGGTCCTGGACCTTCTTGGCATAGATAACGATATCACACCGAGGTATTGCCCGGAAGAGGAGTGCGCTTGAACGGAGGTCAGTGATTGATAGACAGGAGCTTCATCTTCATCCCGGGCGTGGGAGAAAGGACAGAGAGGAGGCTGTGGGATGAAGGTATAGACAACTGGTCAGCTTTCCTGGGCAGAGAAAGGGCCGGTCCCATGAAAGACGCCAGGAAGGAGCGGGCCGATTCTCTTATA